>DGWW01000003.1 GCA_002395385.1 Myxococcales bacterium UBA4248 | reverse complement strand
GAATCCCGATCCTGTGAATCCCGATCCTGTGAATCCCGACCCCGTCGATCCTGATGCGCCCGTTTCCTGTATCTGGAAGAGTGACTGTGGCCTGAATGCAGACTGCGTGAACGGATTCTGCGTGAGTGCAGCCGATCCTATCCCGGAACCTGAGCCCGAGTGCCGTGAGAATGCCGACTGCTCAGATGACATGATTTGTACGGATGGCCGTTGCATTCCTTGCCAGACGGATAAATGCGATACCTCCGTCGAAGTGGAATGTGTCTTTAGTTCCGATTGCGAAAGCGGCCTGTGCGTCGACGGTGCATGCCTTGCTCCCGGTGCCTGTGCCATTGACAGCAACTGTCTGGAAGGTCAGATTTGTATGGATGGTGCCTGCATCGCTCGCCCGGAATGCCTTGCTGATTCGGAATGCCCTGATGGTCAGATTTGCAACGCTTCGAACAAATGTGAAGATGATGTCGAATGCCGTGTGGATGCCGACTGTGGCGAAGGTTTGCTCTGCCTCTCGAACATGTGCGCACAGTGCAGACTGAGCTGCGAATGTCCCAATGAAGGTGACATCTGCATGAACGGATTCTGTGTCATCGGAAACTAAGAAATAATCTTAAAAAAACATAAATGCCCGATGGTATTGAGCCATCGGGCTTTTTTTATTTTTTTGAGGGGGAGGTCCCCCTGCGCGTCTATTGCCTTTTGAAGAGACGTTCCCATGGAACGTCTCTACAAAAGGCAATACGCCGCTACCCCCCCGCATTCTCTAATAAATCAGCAAATTTACGGGACATCAGACTCTTGGGTTGAACGATGATGCCTTTGCAAGATCTTCGAACAACTGTCTTTCACGATCGCTCAGGGGTTTGGGCGTGCAGATTTGAATTTCCATGAGCAGGTCCCCACGCCCGGATTTCTTGTATAAACCTTTATCCGGCAGGCGCAGCTTTTGTCCACTTTGTACACAGGGCGGAATCGTCAGCTTGACATTGCCGGCGATCGTTCTGCATTCGAGATGGGTGCCGAGAGCCGCTTCCCATGGGGTGATTTTTAATTTCTGAATGATGTCGAAATCTTCGGTTCTGCATTCACTGTCGTTGATGTTGACGCGGATTCGGAGATCGCCGCCATCGAGGGATTGCCCTTTAAGTTTGAACACGGTCTTGTCTTTGGCCCCCTTGGGAATGTTGACTTTGATGGATCGCGTCTGCATATTTTGAGTGATCGAAATGGATTTTGGGGTTTGATCGAGCAGTTCAGCAACCGTGAGGCTGAGATCGACGATAGGGGCTTCGGAAGCCGGTTTTCGTGAGCGTCCCGTATTAAAACCGCTGGTTCCTCCGAATCCATCAAATCCCTGAGCGCCGCCGAAACCTCCGCTGCCTCCGCCAAATCCTTGGGCACCGCCAAATCCCTGTGCACCGCCGAGACCGCCGAAGAGCGTTTGGAAGAAGTCACTCATGCCGCCCATGCCGCCGACATTGAAGTGGATATTCTGTCCGCCAAATCCGTTGAACCCACCCCATCCGGGCGGCGGTGTAAAGCTTTGTCCGTCTTTCCACGAAGAGCCGAGTGCATCGTATTGGGCACGTTTTTGCGGGTCTTTGAGTACTTCGTAGGCTTCGCCGATATCCTTGAATTTCTCTTCGGCATTCTTGTCATTGGGATTGAGATCGGGATGGTATTTTCTGGCGAGTTTTTTATAGGCTTTTTGAATATCATCCGCAGAAGCGGAACGATCAATGTCCAATATTTTATAATAATCTTTATATCCAACACTCATAATGAATTCTCCTTATCCAATATTTTATAATAATCTTTATATCCAACACTCATAATGAAATTCTCCTTATGGTGAGCAGCCTGTAAGTCGTTGCTTGTATTAATGTATGATCTTTTCGATATATGATATATCATTGAGTGATGATATATCATAATGAAAAGAAAGCCCGTGCGAGACGGGCATCATTCATTTGGGATTCTGGTCAGAATCCGGTTGGTTTGTAGATTCATTCGGTTTTGGTGTTTCCTCCTGATTGGAGGGATTGTCCTGGGATGTATCCGTCAGTGCTTTGGTTTTGGGGCGCAGCATACTTGCGAACCAGGCGATGATCCATGCAATGAACCGGTGCAGTCATGATGGATTCTTGACGACAATGACCCTTGCATGGCGAAGTACATCGCCATTTTCGTAAACGAAGCCGCGTCTTTCGACATGCATTATCGTGTTGTTTTCCATGGCAGGATTGGGGATCGTTGCAATGGCCTCGTGTTTGTTGGCATCGAATTTCTGGCCGACATCATCGACAGGTTTGACATTGAATGTCGCGAGGCATTTATCCATCTGTTGAATCAGCGAGCTGAACCCTTCGTACCACGGGCCTTCCTTTTCGGGGAGGTTTTGCAATGCTCTTTCGGCGTTGTCATAGACATCAAGCCAAGCATTGATGACGCGTTTGCGCTCAAGTTTACGTACGTCATCCTGTTCTTTGGATGTTCTTTTGCGATAATTGTCAAAGTCCGCAGCGAGTCTTCGGTAGGCATCTTTCCAGTCGACCTCGGCAGGCTTGTCATCTTCGGCGGTTTTTTGATCGTCGGCAGGTTTGTCATTCCCGGGGTTTTCCGAGGAGGCCTCTTCGGAGGATTCCTCATCTTTAGGATTATCAGAATCCTCTGATGGCTCATTCTGGGCATCCTGTTCGGCGATCTCTTCATCCGTCATAATCTCGGGTTCGATCGCTTCGGCAGATTCCTCAACGCCTTTTGCATTGTCAGTCGATGTATCGACGGGTTCGTCAGCATTGACGGGGATTTTTTGAGCTGTTTCAGAATTTGGATTCATTTCGGGCATGATGCTGTTTTCCTTATTGCTAATAATGGGAACAAAGCCCGCACCAGAGTTTTCTGGTCCAGGCAAACGGTGAGAGTTAAACACTAGCCCGAAATAGTCAAGTCATAATGATGAATAAGTCATGCTCTGGCTATTACGACGCAGCCGGGGCTCTGCCCCGGACCCCGCCAAGGGGCTTTCAGTTCGCAATATCAAATCCGCTTCGTTTCTCGCACCTCTCGGTGCTTCAACTTGCGCATTTGATTTGCTCACAGTCACCTCAATTCGCACCGTTCACCGGACGGTGCTCATTTCGGTGCCTTGGAACCCGCAATCTTTATATTTTGAATGTTTTACTTTTTCTCAACCTGTGCGAAATGGGGCCCCTTCCCCATTCCGAACGATTCCTTAACGTTTTCGTGTGTTTTACGCATTTGAATACACATTCGTGGATGAAAGTCAAGGGATGGGCTGAACAGTTACGCTCTGGCTACTACTCAGCCGGGGCTCTGCCGATTTATGGGCTGTTAGCAATGAGCAATGTGCAATGAGCA
>DGWW01000126.1 GCA_002395385.1 Myxococcales bacterium UBA4248 | reverse complement strand
AACTTGCGCATTGGATTTGCTCACAGTCACCTCAATTCGCACCGTTCACCGAACGGTGCTCATTTCGGCGCCTACAACCCCCGCACGCTTTTTATGCCCATCTCATGCCCATTGGAACCCGCCCGTCTCACCATCCTGGCTCGACGGTCGGCAGCCGACATCGTGTCGTCTGTACATGATGAACAGAGAATAATCATGCATAAATGCATGGTATAGTCGTTGATTTGTCATATGTTTAGGCATAGATGTTAGAATGCGATGGCTTTTGTTAGGGCCCCCGGCTGAGTAGTAACACATAACAAAAAAACGATATGAACAATGCTTGTCATGAGGGTTTATAATTGTGTAAAATGATTTTCTGATTGGCATTTAAGCCCGAGGATAAGGAGCGTTCAATGCGTCATCAAAAAATCTTTACGGCATTGTTGACTGCTGCGATTTGTTTGGGTGGTGGGGATTTGTATGCACAGTCTCACTATGCGACAAAACAGGCGCAGGAAAGCTACGATAGTGGAATTAAGCTCGAGCGGCAGGCAGAAGAGCGCGGGGATTTATCCTATCTCGAACAGGCAGAGAAACGGTATCGGGAGGCCATCGAAGCGGAACCCAACATGGTTCAGGCATATATCCGACTTGGTTATGTGATGTATGCCTTAAAACGGAGCGATGAGGGTGTCAGAGTTTTGGAGAATGCGCTGATAAAGCATTCGGACAACCTCGAATTGAAGCATTATCTGGGATTGAATCTCTACGAGATAGGTAAGCGGGATGAGGCGGAAGCGCTTTTGACGGAAGTGGTTTCTCAGCGTGAGAATTTACCCGAAGCCTATTTTGTTCTGGGCAAGATTTCGCTGGACAAGGGGGATTCCCAGCGTGCACAGGAATATTTTGGCCGTTATGCTGCGGCGACGCCCGATGATGCGCATGCCTATCGGGCCTTGTCTTCGGCATATATTCAGGCAAACAATGTGGCAGGTGCCGAATCTGCACTTTCTAAATTGCTGGAATTGGCTCCGGATGATGTCATTGCCAAAATTAATATGGGCCATGTCAAATATGAGCGCGGTCAAATTGATGAGGCGGTCAAACTCTATGAGCAGGCCTATAAGGCAGAGCCACAGCGCAGTGATTTGCTCTATACCATCGCGAGTGCTTATTATTTGTCGGGGCGGTACGAGGAGGCCATACAGCGTTTTGCTGTGGTGCTCGAAAAAGACAGTACCCACATGAGTGCGGAGTATTTTACCGCAGACAGTGAGTTAAAACTGGGACATCTGGATAAAGCAGAGGAGCTGTTCAAGGCACTCGAAAAGAAAATGCCGGATTACCGCTATATTAAGTTAAAATTGGCGTATATACGCATGCTTCGCGGTGATTCCAATGCCATCAAGGATGTGCGTGAATTGATAAAAGAAACGACGCATCCGGATGATCTGCATTTTGGTGCCGTGATGCTCAGGAAAAATGGCCAGGTAGATGAGTCTGTCGATATTCATCGCCAGCTTCGCGAAGAACATCCCGAAAACAGCCTTTATGGCGTTTATCTCGCCCGCGAGTATCTTGAGCAGCAGAATTATGCTCAGGCTTCGGATTTATTGATGATGCTGATTGACGAGAATGTAAACAATCATCTTGCCTGGGAAATGTTGAGTCTGACTTTGCTCCACCAGGGGGCAGATGCCATGATGCTCGGTGAGTTTGAGCAGGCACATTCGTTTTTTGATCAGGCTTTGTCGATGGATATTCATACGACGCAGACCTATTGCAGTATGTCTCAGCTCGGGATTCTCGAAGGCAAATTGGATGAAGCACATCAATTTTACCAGATGGCGGAACAAATCGCAGCGGATGATCCGGATGTCGTGCGCCTTGCTGCTCAGTTCGACATCATGGACGGAGAATTTGATTATGCACTCAAGCGTTTGAAAGAATTCGAAAAGACACAGTCGTCCGATGCCCTGGGCGGAGCTGGCTGGTATTTGATGGCCGTGGCACAGTCGAGTCTCGGAAAATGGGATGAAGCCAATCAATCCCTCATGAAAGCTGAAGAATTCGGCGTCATTGACTCACCTGCATCTGCTGCCGTGGCACTTCATCAGGCCATTCAGGCGTATAATGCCAAAAACCTCGAAGAGACTGACCGCCAGCTGAACCGGGTTGAGCGATTTAAGGATGGACTCGATTCTCCCGATAAGGTGCGTTACAACTATTTGTCTGCTTTGTCGAACATACGGGCAAAACGTTTTTCGATCGCCAAGTCGGCACTTGAATCGGCTCAAAAAGAGTTTAATTCGCTCCCGCTTGAGGCACGCCAGGACATCATTCCCCATGGTACCCTGGATCTCTCGTTCGAACTGGCGTATGTGTATTACGAAACGGGAAATTACGAAATGGCCTTGTCCACGCTGAATGCAAAAAATGGCAGTAAGGATGAGAGAAATCTCGAAGCTGCCATTCGCAGAAAACTCGGCTATCAGGCTTTGAAATCCCATAAATATGAAACGGCCCTGGAAAATTACAATCGGCTCAATGCTTTGAACAGTATTTCAGTGTCTGATCAGTATAATCTGGTACTCGCAAAACTGATGACTCAGAAATTGATCAATTCCGGTGAAATACTCGAGAAATATGCCAATCAAAAGATACCAGAGGCCGTATTGAATTACGCAATTTACCTGGATGAAACGGGTGAAGGTGCGAAGGCAACTCTGTACTATGAGAAATATGTTTCCATGACGAGTTCCCGAAAATCGGAAGATGTCCGCAGAATGATTGCATCCAAACAACGCGTATGGGGCGGTGATTAAGGGAGGAAAGGGACATGAAGTATTCGTTTAGCTTTTTCCTGGCAGCCATTCTGAGTCTATTCCCGGGTTTGGCTTTAGCCGCCAATATTATTGCGATATATGCGCCCAATCTCGATTTTAAAGATGGTGGGGAGCGCAACGCATACGTGAATAAGATTGCCAAGGAGCTGAGTGCCCAGACGGGCATGCAGTGGGAAGGTCAATCTTTTGCCCGTGCTGGTGATTTTGAAGCATCCAAGTCCTCGATCGATGCAGTCATCCTGGATGCGGATTATTTTTCGAGCAAAGGTGGCACCTTCAGGCCGGTGGCCATGCTTTCCTCAAATGGTCAGACGACGCGTCCCCTTAAGCTGATTGCGACCAAAAGCGGCAGTGACAAACTTTATAACTATCGTGGAAAACGATTGGCGGTGGTGGCGAATCTTTCTTTGGCAAGCTCTTTTGTGACGGCGTCTGCACTTGGACATGAAGCCAAAGCGACAGAATACTTTTCTGTCGAAGAGGTGCGCGACGTTCGTTCTGCCATCAATGCGCTGGAAGTTGGGAAGGCGGATTTGGCACTCGTTTTCGATGGCTATGACTCAGGCTTCAAGACTGTCTATACATCTTCTCCGGTGGCCTTGCCCATTATTGCCATCAACAGCTCAAAATTGACGAGCGAGCAAGCCGAAAAGCTTAAGAATGCACTTCAAAATATCAGTGTGCATGCGGCTTCTTTTGTGACCGGATCTGCCGCCTACAGTGCTGCAGACGCCTCGGCATATCGACGTATTGCCAGTACCAAGAGAACGACATCGCTCAGCTATCAGCCAATTGAGCCTGAAACTGCGGATATTTCCATTACTTCGCTCAAATTCTCTGAACGCAACGACGGCATTATTTTCGATCCGTTTCAGATTCGGTACATTCCGACGATTGCTGAATTCGACAAGAAACTGGAACAAAGTTTGTAGTTTTGATTATTTTTTCTCCTCTTCATGGGTAAAAGCGCATGAAAGTTGTTCAGACGCTCATAACAGATACCGCTTCCATACTTCTTCTCGTTTCGACTCCCAAAGAAGAACAGGTCCTGACGAAGGTTTTGTCAGCTACTGGATGTAACCTTCATGTCGTCTCCAGTATTCAGGAAGCTCAGGCCGTTTTACAGGAAAGATGTTTCGATCTGTTGGTCGCAGATTACGATAAACAGCTGCAATTCCTGGGTGAAGGGGGCTTTAATGCATTTAACCAGTTTCTGGTCTGGTTTTCCCAACAACCAGCCTCACACTGGGTCAATGGTCAGGCGCGCATTTTGCTGCTCGCTTCGCGCAGGGAACGAGAAGAACTCAAATACATTTTTGAAATGCCTTTTGCGACGAATATCGTCGCCTATACACATGATTATTACCCACATGAATTGATTACGACTGTGGGAAAAATTATTCGCAACGATATTTTTGGATTGGAGAAATACCTTTGTTACGGTGCAACGCCCGTATGTTATGAAGTCTCTTCGAGCCTGCAAAAAACGCCGCTCATCGATGAACTCTCGATGTATGCCGCCAATATAGGCATTAATCGACGCATCATCTCTGCAGTTGCAGCTGTAGCCGATGAATTGCTGATGAATGCGATTTACAATGCCCCTGTGTACCCCAATGGTGTGCGGCCTTATGCTCGAAGGTCGCGAACAGTCCCCGTCGAGCTGCAGCCCGATGAGACCTGCTTTTTCTCGTTTGCAAGCGATGGCAGTCAGCTCGTCATTTCGGTACGTGATCGCTTCGGGTCACTCACTCCCGAAAAGGTACGAGGGTACCTCGCGCGCTGCTTCGCCATGGGCAGCGATCAGATCGAGCAAAAACAGGGGGGCGCGGGCATGGGATTCTATTTCATTATGGAAAATCTCAACAAACTGATTGTCAACATCAGCCCAAAAAGAGCGACAGAATTTATTGGTATCATCGATATCTCGGGAACATACCGGGATTATGCCGAACGTTATAAGTCGTTCCATATCTTTGTCGGATAATCCTTACTCAAACTCGCTTCAACACTTATTCGGTTTGGGGCTTAAGGCTCGTGAGTGTAACATGAAGTCCATGAGCAGTCGCATTGTTTTTTTGACGGTACTAGGCATGATGATCTGTATGAACGCACATGCCCAGGAAATCGCACAGCCAGAGCAAATTTGGACGGATGAACAGGGGATTGAGCAGGCCGGTGCTGATCAGAATGCCTTTTCGAATCAATCGGATTACCCTGGTATCGCGGATGCCGATGAGACAGAAATGTACATTCCCGAAGCAGAAATGCTTCCCAATGAAGAGGAGCTCGCCGGAACCAATCGCCAGGAAGGATCCGGATATGCTCATGAGGATGGAATTTCATCGGAGGACAAACGTTCCGAACAGCTCGGACGCATGGAACTGGAACTGCCAAACCCGGAATATAGGATAGAATCGATCCATGTTTCGGGCAATATGGCCACTTCTCGCGAAACCATACTCAAAATGCTCGGCGTCGATGAAGGGACGTCTCTGACACTCGATCAACTCGAAAGAGCTCGCTTTAAGCTCGCACTCGGGGGACTTTTCGAATCCGTTCAGATGGAACTTCACCCGGGAACTCAGAGCGGTGCACTTTCTATCGATCTGCATGTCAAGGAACGAAGCCGACTGTATTTCAACCGTTACTACATCGGATCGAGCGATAAATCGCCATTCTGGCTTGGGCTCGATGTCTCATGGCTGGCACCTTTCAATACCGATCATCGTTTCCGCCTGGGATTTGCTGCAACGACGGTCAATGATTATACGCTCGATCTCAATTATCTGGTGCCAACGATCGCCGGCTATCCCATTTCCCTGATGTTTTCCATTCAGTCCATGCATGCCCATGAAGGCGCGTTTGCAACCAATAATCCCGTCGATCTGCCTACGACATTTGATGAAATATCATCCTTCAAAAAACAGGGAGAGCTCGTCTTTGAGCGCCATGGTGCAAATGTCGGTATTGGATTTGCCCCTCATCCTCACGTCCGTCTCATGCTTCGGCTCGAATACATGAACCTTCACAGGGATGATGACATGTATCCTGCGACGGAATGGCTCAATGATTTCCTAAAAGAAGGTTACAGCCACCTGACGAATGTCGAATTCAGAATGGCATACGACAATCGTCCGGGACGAGAAATGGCGACGAACGGGCATTTCGTATCCGTGGGAATTCGCGGGACTTTTGAATCCGCTATCTCCAATTATACCTTTATTAAAATGAATGCCGCACATCAGAGCAATTTCGAAGTCGTGCCACATCATGTCATTCGGCTCAATTCGTTTGCAGGAATGCTGTACGGTGAGTCGCCTTTCTTTGAAAAATATTTCTTCAACGACTTCAATGATTTGGTTCCTTCACGTATTCATCGCTTAAATCCTTCTGATCGCGGGGCATACGATTTGTTTGGGACGGGAGCTTCGGGACTGGGATATGAAGATTTCCTCGTCCATTTTGCGGTAAGTTACGCATGGCAGATTTTACCGCATACCCTCGAAATCTTTGCACTCGTCGGGGCTACATGGGCCAATTCTCTCGATCCCAAAACGATCTATTTGGGTGTTAAACCACGACATGAACGCGAATATTTCCCCGCCGACATGACGTTCAATTTCGGATTCCGCTATAAATGCGATTACGGAATTTTCCTATTCTCGCTGGGCAATATCGCCAATTTTGTGAGGTAGAATTCATGCGTCAGTCGTTCGTTTACACCCTTGTCTTTTTGGTATTGACGCTGAGTTCCGTCATCGTCCCTGCGCATGCGTTTGCCGATTCGGATATGGTTCAGTGCACCGAGAATGAAAAACGCATTCTCTGTAACTTGAGCATGTCTGAATTTATCGCCAAAATTCGTCCCATACTGACCAATGGCTGGGAAAATACGATCCAAATCCATATCTCTCTGCTGAGCGGAGATGGCGAAAAAACGATTCGAAAGAGCCAGCTCGAAGCAACACAGCGCTGTTATCTCGATCCTTTCGAATCCCCATGTCTCATCCTTTGGCGTGGCGCATCCAACTGGCTGCGATACCGCGATGAAGCCGCTTTTTTAAAAGCTTTTTCGCATTTCGGTATTCAGGCCATGACGCTGACCGAATTGCCTGCCGACAACTACATGATTCGCGTCACGATTCAGGTCATGGCGAGTGCACAAAAACGGCTCGAGGCAATCAAAAGCTGGTTTAAATCCGGAAGCAGTGATACTGACAACAATTCCTGGGGAACCAATACGCTGATTGGGTCTTTTCTGAGCAGCCGCGCAGAAAATATGCGCAGCCAGGCCTACGAAGTGACTTTAGAGACCGCTCAATTCTTTATCGATCTCGATTTTCATCCCCCCGAGAATGATGTCGTGGGTGAGGATGAAATGGAACATGAATAACGGCGCTATTTCGGCCTGCAGCCTCAATACGCGCCGGGGTGCCGCTATTGCCTGCGGCAATACGCGTCACCTTTTTTATGGCCTTTTTTTATCATAGTCTTAAAACTTCCCAATTCTGCAAGTGCGATTTAAACTACACGCGCGACGTCTTGGGAGGTTGTTATGAAAAAATTGGGAGTTTTGACAATCTGTATCGCCGTGCTTTTCGGCTGCTCGGGCAGTCATACAGAATCGGCGACAGAAGATACGGTTTCTGCAATTGGCAAGGATAATAATAGTTTATCCCAATGGATAAATGAGACCATGCACGATCCCGAAGTGCTGGCTTCGCTCAATGCTGTCTCTGGTGCCAACGGGCAGAATGCCCAATTTGCAGGGATTTGCAGTGACAAGGTCGTTCAGGCATATCTGGATTCCGGAAATGTCAAATCCGTTTCCCATGGTGGAAAAGATGCTGCTAAGGGCATCGAAATTCTCGAAGCCATCCCAGAATCCGGGGCAACTTTTACGCCCGCACATCTGACCGAAATCAAGAATTTGGCCGAGAAAATCAGCGCTGCCAATGCCGGTGGCGAATTCACATGGAATGAGGCGGATGCAAAAGATCTTGCAAAGGCTCTGCAATCTTCTGGCTTTGATTATCAATCCGATTCGGCAGCTGCCAAAAAGGCGCTGGTTGCGATGCTCAAAGGGAACGATTGTTCAAAGATTTTGCCCAGATATTGTGAGTACGTACAAAAAAAAGTGAGTGACAGTTCTCAGACAGATCTCTTGCGCCTCGATGCTTTGCTTGCATGCGATTTAACGCAGTGGGCCGGTGAACTCCGATTGAATTACCCGCAAAATGACTACAAATTCGATCGTTTTAGGCCATACGTCTCGGACGAAGCGATCGTCACCTCAAGAAAACAGGTCTTTTTGGAGGACATGGCAAAACGCGGCATCGAGAAAGCTTTTGCTGCGATAGAGCCCCCGGATCCGCAATATCGGGCGCTCATTCAATCCCGGAAAACCTATCTGGATGCCATTGAGGCGGGAGGGTGGCCCGAAGTTGCAGCACCGTCAAAATTGGATGAGCCTAAAATTGGAAAATCCTATGCCTATGTGCCTGCACTTCGAAAACGTCTTCATGCCGAAGGCTATGACGTCGGCGATTTGGAAAGCGATGTCATGGATCAGAAACTCGTGGATGCCATTTCGCTTTACCGCGATGTTCATCAGCTTTCTGACAAAAAAATAGTCGACAATGTTTTGTTTAAAAATATCGCGGTGTCACCGCAGGCACGGCTGGAAGTCATCGACCTGGCTATTCAGAAATACCGGGAATTGGCCATCGGCTCTCTCAAGTATTACGTCAAGGTCAATATTCCGGATTTTTATGTAGAGGTATGGAAAGATGGTCAACGGGAGGCGCGCCACCGCATCGTCGTTGGCAATAATAAGGTGCAGCTCGATCCCGAAACCAAACGCCAGGTGCCCGATCCCGAAACGCTGTATCCGCTTCACCCCAATCGAACGCCGATTCAGACTTCGAAGATTAACGAGATTATCTATCAGCCCTACTGGAATGTACCCGCTCGCATTCGCATTGAGGAACTGGAACCCAAACTGGCCGAAAATCCCAATTATTATGTCGAAAATAATTACGAAGAGGTCAATGTCGGCGATCCCAGGCTCTATTACGTCAGGGAACTTCCCAATCCCAAAAACAGCCTTGGAAAAGTAAAATTCATGTTTCCCAATCCCCACAATACGTACCTGCACGACACGCCGGCAAAGGCTGCATTCAAGAATCCCGTCAGAGCGCTTTCGCATGGGTGCATGCGCGTACAGAATCCACTGGATTTAGCGGAACTGCTGCTTAAAAATGATGGCCAGTGGGACAAGGCAAAGGTGGATAGTATTTTAAATGCCAAACCCGCTGAGCAGGTCACCATCGAACTCAATCACCCGGTGGATGTCGATGTCGTCTATGTCAATGCCCGCGTGGATGACAGCGGCGTTGTGGCATTCTTGAGCGATGTTTACGAGTATGATGCCGTCCGAACAGGAAAGGTCGTGCTCAAAAAACTGCCCAAACCCAAGGGATGGAAGTAACCTTCATAGCTTGCCATACAATAGTGTGATGTTGTAAATCATTCTGGTCTTTGTGACCTGAATAAGGAGAGATATCATGTTACCCCAAATTACTTACACCATGGCACAGGCTGCCGGACCAAACTGGATGACGCTCGGCATCATATTTGGCATCATGGTGTTGATCGCCCTCGTTCTCTTGATCCTTCCCAACGGCGTAGATCATTCCGAAATTGAATCGGATAAGAAAAAGCCAAAAGAACTTGAAGACAAAACTGCGAAAAAATCTTTGCCCGCTGCAGATCAATCGGACAAAGAAAAAATGTCACTCGCCGAAATTAAAGAGGCCAAAAGAGCTTCTGTGAGCGAGGATAAATCCAAAGAAGAACGTCGTGAGCTGCGTAAAGAAAGGCGTGCTGCCACTCAAACGGCCAATGCCATTCATGAACGCGAAGCAACCGAGAATTCTGCGGATGAGAAAAAAGAAATCAAAGCAGAAGCGCCCAGAACTGAAGAGAAAAAATCAGAAGTTGTTGCCTCTGAAAATAAAGCAGAAGAGAAAAAATCTGCAGAAACTGCAGCAGATAGCACAACAGAAAGCACAACAGAAACCGCAACTGAGAAAGTCGTTTCGAACGAGGAAAAGGCCAAGTCCAGTGAAGATAAGGGAAATGCTGCGGATATTCTTGCAGTGGATGAAATCATCGCCAAAGCGGACAACGATACCGGTGATGTTTTTGCTTCACTTTTTGGCGAAGTCGGTGAAAGCGAGCTGAGTTTTGATGACATTACGGATGTCCCGAAACCTGAGAATGGCAGCGTATTTCCGACGCTCGGATCCGCACTGATCCCACTGAATGATTTACCCCATGACGATGACGATGGGTTCGACGCACTCAGCGAATTGACCAAACGATTTGAAAACAAATCGGAAAAAAAAACTCCTCAGTGAGTGAAAAAATTAGCGAAAAATCCGATAAAAAATCGAATACGGCCACCGATAAAAGTATTGTCAAGACAAACGAAACCATCCCTGTTTCGAAGGAGAAGGTGGCCGAAAAAACTCAGGATGATCTGGATGAGACGGCAAAAATGAAAGCCGAAGCAGAGCGCATGCTTGCAGAGGCAGCCAGAGCAAAAGCGGAGGCTGAACGCATGCTTGAAGAGGCGGCGCGCGTCAAGGCAGAGACCGAAAAAAAAGCCGCAAAGACCGAATCTCAGTCCAATCAAAAGCGCGATTTATCTGCACAAAAGGATGCATCCCAATCGAAGGATGTGAGTAAAAAAATAGAAAAAACAGATAAATCAAAAAATGAGGCCAATACTGCATCCGAAACGCCTAAATCGGGCATGAAGAAGACCGAGTCCGCATCGAAAAAAACAGAGACGGCGTCGAAAGGAAGCGGAAGAACGCGCAGTTTGAACGATGGTCTCGAGAATACGCGATCGCATGGATTTTTGGCACAAATCGGCAGAATTTTTAAAGGTGAATTGAAGAGTTCTGTCGTCGATGAGCTCGAAGAAATCTTGTTTACAGCGGACATTGGCGTCAAAACAGCAGAACATCTTTTGGATGAGGTGACCGAAAATCTGAAGGATAAAGGTGATGGTGCGGCAGCAATGGCGCTTCTTCGTCAGGAAGTCGAAAACATTTTAAAATCATGCGAAAAACCGTTTGTGATTGGCGACGAAAAACCGCATGTCATTTTAACGATTGGCGTCAATGGCGCAGGCAAAACGACGACACTTGGCAAGATGGCATCTCAATTGACAGCGCAGGGCAAGAAAGTTTTATTGATTGCGGGCGATACCTTCCGTGCAGCAGCGATAGAGCAGCTCGAGGAATGGGCGGTGCGCTGCGGCTGTGAAATTTACCGCAACAAACAGGGTGCGGATCCGTCAGGTACGATATTTGACGGGATCAAATATGCCAAGGAGCATGGTTTTGATGTGGCGCTTGCGGATACAGCGGGTCGTTTGAACAACAAAAAAGATTTGATTGAAGAGCTGAAAAAGATCCACCGTGTATCCGGGAAAGCGATGTCAGGTGCGCCGCATCAGGTGTTGCTGGTGCTGGACGCGACGAATGGGCAGAATGCGCTGGCCCAGGCGCGTGATTTTGGAGAAGCGATTGATTTTGACGGAATTATTCTGACAAAGCTTGACGGCACGGCAAAAGGCGGTGTACTGATAGGGATTTGTGAGGAGCTGAAGAAACCAGTCTACTTTATAGGGATAGGTGAAATGATAGAAGACTTGCGTAAATTCGAGGCAGAAGAGTTTGTGGAGGCCTTGTTTTTAAAGGAGTAACCTTTAAAAAAATCAAAAATGTGAATTTTATTCCGGGCTAGTTGCACAAAACAATAAAACTGTGATATATAGAAAAAGCCCTGCGAAGTAGCAGTGAGTTGTAGCTTACGGGCTCAGGTTGTAAAAAGATGTGCAGCTGTTAATCAACTTGGACCATCGCAAGATGGTACGATGAGGAGCTTTTTGATGCGCCGTGTCCTCAGTGTAATGATATTGGCATTGATTATGATGATGATGCCTGCCCTGGCAATGGGTCAGGAATCGGGAAGTTCGGAAGGAGCCGCGAGTGCTTCTTCGAGCAGTTCGGATTCTGATGCATTTCAGAGTCGTATCGTCGTCAAAAGTCAGAAGAAAAAGCGAGAATTTAACGACAAGATTGTCGTTATTCAGCGCAAGCCCTTTATGCGCCGGAACCGCGTTGAGCTTGCCCCGATGTTTTATGGTGGGGTAAATGACTCATTGCTGTTCCAGGTGGGTGTGGCAGGTCAGATTAACTACCATATTCTCGAATGGCTCTATGTCGGTGTGTATGGTGGCTATCAGGATTGGCGTGTCGCCGATCGCAAACAGAATGGCTTGTCAGAGGTTTATGACGATGTCATCGATGCAACCGATGCCAATCCCAAGACCTCCATCGTGGACTGGTATGTGGGTGGTGTGGTAGGATTTGTTCCCCTTTATGGCAAATTCTCCATTTTCAATACGTCGGTTGTTCACTGGGATTTCTCCCTCGGAATCGGCGGCGGAACAGTGAATACCCGTGCCAATGGATTTTTGGGTGCCGGTTTGATCACTGTCGATCACCGTTGGTATCTTCTTAAATGGCTCAGCCTCAATATTGGTCTGAAAGGCTGGATCTACTACGAAGATGTGGGGAATTATAAAGGCGTATTCACGCATTGGCAGGCAGGTATTGGTGTAGGCTTCTGGCTTCCTCCTTCGTGGACTTATCGGTCTGAATGGTAGTCTGAATCGTCCTCAGTTGTTTTATTGTCTTTGGTGTTTGAACAACAGGCCTGCGGAAATGTCCACGGCCTGATATTAAAGGATGGGATTACGCATGAAGCGGTGGATTAGCCTTCTGGCGTTGATCGTATTATTTGCATTCGCTTTACCTCAGACTTCTTTCGCTGCTGATGACGATGAGGGCATTTCGAGCCTCGAAAAAGGTGAGCCGATTCGACATCTGATGTTGCTGCGCTCCGGAAGATTTGAGATCCAGCCTATGGCTATGTTTGGTGTAAACGAACCTTTCTATCAAACGATCGGTTTCGGCGCTGAACTCGCCTATTATTTCACTAATTACCTCGGACTGGGCGCTTCCTTCGTCTATAACCCGCTACATCTGGATAATGACGAAATTAAAGCCGTCAAAAAAGATGGTTACAGCGAAAAAGTTACCTCGACACTCGCTATCGCTCAGCCTAATATGAATTTCGATGTCGGCCTCTATTATGCACCTATGTTCGGTAAATTCTCCGTCTTCGGATGGATTCTGAACTATGACTTGCATATCTTTGGCGGTTTCGGTGCCATCATCATGGATTCCGCTTGCGGGGCCGGCGGCTCCGTGTGCAAGGAAGCTAAAAATAATAACCTCGAAGGACCTAAATTCGCTGGCGTTATCGGACTCGGTGTGCGTCTTTTCATGAACAATTTCGTCGCTCTCAACTTCGAAATGAAAGATTATATGACCAAATACGCCGATTTCTCCCGTGGTCCTGCCGACGACCGCGAACGCTTCCAGAACTTCGTTGTCGGAACCTTTGGCGTCAGCCTCTTCTTCCCTGTCAACGTCTATATGTCTAAATAGAAATGTTTATATTTCTTAAAAAAAGCGAGGCTCTTGGATAGTCTCGCTTTTTTTTTATACGTGGCCGCTATGCTCGCGCATACGCGTCCACCTGCGGCTGCTATGCTGCGCATACGCAGCCGCCACTTACCGGCCGGCGCGCGGCGTATTGGCATCACATGACAATAGACGCGCGAAAACATGGGCGTATCACCTTCAGGTGATAGCCCATGCCACATAAAAAGCTGTTATTCCATAAAAGCTGCTGTTCCATGAAATTGAATACGATCTCTCTGATTTTGGCTTTTGGCCTTACTGCCTGCACACACACGGCTCAAAGTTCTGTTGCAACTCAAAATTCGACACAAAATTCGAACAATCATGAGGTACGCCCATCACAGAATCACGAAAAAAGTGATGCGGGCAATGGCATTCGGACAGACCAGACAACCACAGAAAAACCGGTTTCAGAGCCAGTCAATACTCATGATGCCTGCTTTCATCAAAACCATAAAATATCGGAAAAGCTGGTCGTTTCGTCCATCGATGGTTTGAGTGTGGATGGCAAAGAACTTTGGGCTGCACAGACGCCGGAGGGTGAGGTAAAAATTTATAAACGCAAAGAGGATGCGTTTGAAAACCGCTCGGTCGCTCAGAATGCGCAGATCGCTTGCCTCGATAATCAGGATTCCCATTTTCGTCTGGGATGGATTGCACGCAATGCACAGGACGGCACTTTTAAACTGGAAATCCACGAATTTAATGGTGATATTGTCGAAAATCGCGATGAATTGTGGATTGCTGCGACGCGTGGTTTTATGCCGGATGCCGGTACGAAATGTGCCTTTTTGGGCAGGCGCGATTTGATCGTCGTTGGGACGCGGCCTCGCGGTGATCATGTGCCTCTGCACGGTTTTTTCCACTTGCAGTCACGGGCGCTCAAACTCATCGAGGGAACTTCCGAGCATGTTCCTCTGCTCGAATCTGCCGTTCAAAAAGATGGCAAAACGCAGCTGCTGATGCGCACTGTCGAACGGGATGGTGATAATAAACCACACTGGCCTTTTGGCGTTTATAAATTGATCGATGCAGAGGAAGATGCGCAGCTTGAAAAAGAATTCGGCGCAGACTTTATCGTTGCAGATTCAGATCAATGGCTGTCTTTTGATAAATCCGGATGCTTATTAAAAGATGGGGCCAGTATTTGCCCCGATAAACCCATTCAGGTTCGCGAGATACGTGCATTGCCGGGCATGTGTGAAGATGCAGTTTGCGTCGAAATGCTGACATACCAGGAGAACTGGATCGCTAAAATTCAATCCGATTCTGTGAATTTGATTGCGATTCCATCCAAAATTCGATTGCTCAAAAAAACGCTTCGGTCAACGAATGAATGGTTGATCATCACCATGGATGAGGCGCGACCGGATATGACGGATGGACTTGAATTTGTCGAAATTGACATGAACTGTCTGGGAATTTGAATCAATGCGGAATCTTGGCATTCCGCATTCCGAATTTTCAGCTATTCCTCAGAATCATCGGCATCGGCATTGGCCGGATTGGAAATACCGTATTTTTTCATCAATTTTCTGAAATATTTTCGGTCGATTTCAGATTCTCTCGATGCCTGAGAAATATTGTAATGATTGCGTTCGAGGAGGGCACGAATGTATTCGCCTTCGAAATTGGCGAGCCATTCTTCTTTGGCTTCTTTAAAAGTCTTGGAGGAGTAGTCGAGAGAGGGGTGAATTTCGGCTGTATTTTTGGGGGGTTCTGCAGGTTCGACCTGCAATGTGGTGTTTTGTGCCGGAATTTCTTTTTCGGGAAGTGCCGCGCATTTGGCGATATGTTCGGGTAAATCCGAGAGTTCAATACAATCGCCATCTGCAAGGGAACATGCGCGTTCGACGACATTGAGCAATTCGCGTACATTGCCAGGCCACGTGTAGCTCGTCATTGCTTTGAGGGCTTCGCGTGAAATGGAGCGCAATTTGAGATTGGCATTGAGATCGCGGTTAAAAGATGAATTTTTGAGAAAATGCTTGACGAGCAGGGGCAGGTCGTCGATGCGATCTCGCAACGGTGGCAGGAATATGCGCACGACAGAGAGTCGGTAAAACAGATCCTCGCGGAATCGGTTGTTTCGGACTTCTTCCTCGAGTTTTCGGTTTGTAGCCGCAATGACGCGAACATCGACGGGGATGGCTTTGGCTGCACCGACGCGGCGAACTTCTCTTTGTTCGAGCACGCGCAGGAGTTTTGGCTGTAATTCGAGATTGAGCTCGCCCAATTCGTCGAGGAAGATGGTTCCGCCCTGAGCCAGTTCGAACAAACCCTGGCGCGTCATGATTGCCCCCGTAAAAGAGCCTTTTTCGTGGCCGAATAGCTCAGATTCAATGAGTGATTCGGGGACTGCGCCGCAGTCAAAAACGACAAAGGGTTTTTTGGCTCGGAGACTCATTTTGTGAAGCGTATGGGCAATGACTTCTTTGCCCGTGCCAGTTTCCCCTTCGATGACAACTGTGGCGTTGGTGGGGGCAATTTTTTCGAGAATGCCATAAATTTCGCGCATTTTGACATTGCCGCCAATGATGTCACCAAATTTTTCTTCATTGGATGGAATGACGGCAACCTCTTCATCCATGGGCTGAAAGATGAATTCAGATTCGCCAAAGCGCAGCAGACAGCCGGGGGCGAGGTAGGCTTCTTTAATTCTGACCTGATTGATCCAGGTACCGTTGGTCGAATCGAGGTCGCGGATTATATAGGAATCCTCGGTCTGAATGATCTGGGCATGGTATCGGCTGACGGTGTCATCTTTAATCACGAGATTGTTGTCATCGAGTGAACCGATCGTGATGAGCCCGTGCTCAAAGACCCATTCCCTGCGGTTTGTCTTTTGCTGGGTGACAATACGGCATTTTCTCAGGTGAATGGTTGTGGGTTTTCCATCGAGATATGAGATCTTTGTGGGCGCAATATAATCTTGAAATCGATTAGCCATGGAATATCCGATTGAGCTTGGGGGATGCATTGTCTGTGTGGATGACAGATTTGGGTCAATCCACATATTTAAACCGGCGGATATTTTATGAATTTCTCGCGCGATGGTCAAGCATAAGGTGGGGATTTTTGACCCCAGTTGCTGCTACTCAGCCGGGGCTCTGCCCCG
>DGWW01000120.1 GCA_002395385.1 Myxococcales bacterium UBA4248 | reverse complement strand
GGCGCCTACAACCCCCGCACGCTTTTTTCTCATGCCCTTTGGAACCCGCCCGTCTCACCATCCTGGTTCGACGTTCGGCAGCCGACATCGTGTCGGCTGTACATAATGAACTTAGAATAATCATTCAAACATACATGGTATAGTCGTAGTTTTAGCCATGTATTTAGTCATATTTTTAGAATGCGGCAGCCCTGGGGATTCCCATTTGAATGGATCGCGATGAGTGTCCCCGTTGTGTCGCCGCGGTGCACGTCTATTTTGTTTTTGTAAGCGAATCATCCCCACCTGTCCCCACCCTCGATCGATTTGAATTTCTCTTATAAAACAATTGCTTGTGTCGAGTCTGGGCAATGGTTGGTGCGTTTTTGGGGTCGCGGGGGAATTGTATTTACGAAACGATACAAAAAAATGATGTGTGGCTGTGACTGACGTGAAATTTTGGCACAAGTCGCCAGTGTCGAATTGTATTTTTGAATGGAATTTAAACTGCGAATTGTCCGCCAATTTGTGGTGTCGCAAAACAATATGACACCAACATAAAAAACTTGCCTAGTTGACATCCGGGTGGGGAAAGGTGCATATTGAGTGGGGTTGAGTGGGGAAAAATCCCAATCCAAAACAGGTGGCTGATTTGAATCAATTTTTCCGTGGTACATACGAGCACACGCTGGATGCCAAGGGGCGTGTTGCTGTTCCCAAGAAATTCCGCGAGGGATTGCTGGAGGGCGTGACCGATTATGTGGGCGAAGAGTTGATGGTGACCTATGGTCTTTCGAACCAGCTGTTTGTGTTTTCGAAGGCCGGTTTTGAGGATTTTAGCCGCCGCTACAGTGCACTTCCTGGCGAGAAGGCCGACCTTTTGGATCGATTTTTTGGGGCATGTGCCAACGAATGTGCATTGGATGCTCAGGGGCGCATTTTGATTGCTTCGCATCAAAAAATTTTTGCGGGGCTGGAAAAAGAAGTCGTCTGGGTGGGGCAGCGCGGCCATGTCGAATTGTGGAGTGCCCAGCGATGGGCGGAGGCTCTCGATGCCGTCCAGCGGGGTGTCTTTATGGCTTCGAGTGAGAATTTGAGGGCGGCGTATGCCTGTATTGATTTTAATGCACCTATGTAGGAAAATGAATAAAATTATACAACAGGATTACTGTACCTAATTTTAGGTAAAATTTGTTTGAAAATCAGAAAAAATATTCAAAAAAGAACTTGAATCTTTCTCGAAAATTTCATAAATAGTTTTCGTACCGAATGGAGCGACGATAACTTCCTTCGGCGCAAGAAGCCACGGAAGGCAGAAAATGAATTCTATGCTCACCGCGTAGATTCTTCTGAATATCGGGGCAGGATGCCCATTGGGACTAGGGAAGGTCTTCGATATTCACCATTTTTCGTCAGAGACAAGGATGTCTTGATTCGATAAGGATGTCGAGAATGACGAGCAGTAGAAGAGACTCACCGCTTTGAGTCTCTTTTTCTGTATTTTGAGCAAGCTGATCGTTGCGATTTTTGTGTGATTGGCGCATGTTATCGCCTGTCGGCGATACACATGGCGCATGCGGCTATCGGCTGCGCCAATACGCCGCATGATGATGATGTGTGACCGTGGGCTTCACCCACGGTAAATGGCTACGAATGAAACGCCCCTGCGGGGCGTGACGGTTTTTATTGAATTATGAGCGAAACAAATAAAGACAGGGTATCTCTAGGGGTTGTCATCGGTTTTTTGGCGTTTTTCTTTCTCATTTTCTTTATTTGTGCCAGTGCGCTGTACTCATTGGCAGCAGGGGAAAATTTGGATGAAACAGGGATTGGGGTTGTAGAAATTAAGGGTACGATAGAGAGTGCCGATCAGACAGTCCGCACCATTCAGAGTTTTAAAGAAGATGAGAATGTCAAGGCCATTCTTGTGCGCATTGACTCGCCTGGCGGTTCGGTTTCTGCCAGTCAGGAAATGGTCGAGGCCATTCAGAGCATCAAGAAGCCGGTTGTCATTTCAATGGGAGATATGGCGGCGAGTGGCGGCTATTATGTTGCATGTGCCGGGCCAACGATTTATGCCAATCCGGGCACTTTGACGGGGTCGATTGGTGTGATTTCGCAGGTCATGAATTTTAAGGACCTGATGGAAGTGATCAAGGTCAATGTTCATACGGTCAAGACGGGTGCCCTCAAGGATGCCGGATCGCCTTATCGGGAATTCAACGAAGCCGATGAAGCCTATTTTAAAGCATTGGGGCTTGAAATTCTCGACCAGTTTGTCGGTCATGTCGCCGAAGCCAGAAAAATGACAAAAGAGCAGGTCACTGCATTGGCGGATGGACGCGTCTGGACGGGCAGGGAAGCCAAACAACTTGGGCTGATCGATGAGCTGGGTGGCATGAATGCCGCAGTGGATGCCCTGAAGAAAAAAGCCAGTTTAACAGGCAAGGTTAAACTGATTTATCCCAAGTCTGATACGAATGAGTGGATTTCGGCGCTTTTGGCCGAAGGTGCCTCGGGGGCTTTTTCCGGCTTAAAAGCCAGTGCTGAGAACGCCATCCAAAAAAAAGAGACATTCCAGTATTTGTACCAGCAATGAGAATTCTTTTTTACAAACGGATTTGTTCGCAACTAACGTTGCTCACATTTATGAATGCTCAGGCCGTCAGGACTGAGCAAATTCGTTTGAAAAAAAACGCTCAGGCCTGATGGCCTGAGCAAATTCATTTGTTAAATATTGAGTTAAATGGCGGTTTTCCAGAGGCCGTGCAGGTTGCAGAAAGCATAGGCGGCGACGGCTTTGTCGCCTTCGGGAACGGTGAAAACTGCTTCGGGTGCATCACTGGCTTTGAGATTCTTTCGGAGTCCGCCTTTTTCGGTTTCGAGATAAATGACTTCGATGAGATGGGCTGCCGTCATGGGATGTGCAACGCTTCCGACCGCAATGTGTACGCGATCGCCTTCGATTTTAACATCGGGGAGGTGTTTTTCGCGGCTGGCTTCGACGGTGTTTGCCGTCAATTCTTCCATGGCTTCGCCGCAACAGATGGGGGCTTCACCGCCGTCGGTATCGATCACGAGGTTTCCACAGTATTTGCAGTGATAAAACTTGAGGCTCATTTTTTCTCCTAATAAAGATGACTGTAAATGTGCACTTGGGTGCACGCGGAACTGTATACAGATACTGGGATTTTGCGTAGCTGTAAATAAAATACAGCAAAAGCCGCGTATGCCTGCGGCATAGCGGCTTTACAATGCAGTGCGTATCGGCCGTCAGGCCGAAAGCGCTGCCTCACTCCATTTTATCGGTGATTGATTTGAGATCGTCGGCGCAGAATTGAATCATGTCACTCATTGAGCGGATATATTCGATGGCTTTCGGTTCGGAAGCTTCGAGATTGAGGCGTTCGGCGGCACGGTCTGTCGCTTTGGCGTATTGAATGAGTGCATTGAAACGTGACGACCATTTGGGAATGAGGTCTTTGAGACTGGAAGCTTCAGCCTGTTCCAGTTGTGATTTAAGTTGTTCGATTTCTTTGTTTTGATTATCGATTTGGGATTGGAGTTCCTCAGTTTTTTGTGCATGCTCATTTTTGATTTTTTCGAGTTCGGAGGCATGCATTTCTTTGAGTTCAGCCATGGCGGCGTTGAGCATTTCGATGGTTTGTTCGGCATCCTCGCATCGTTCGTAGGTTTTTTTGAGCTCAGCTTCGATTTCGGCATTTGCCTGCGCATGTGCGTGTTCATCGGGTGTGGCGATTTCTTCGTCGAGCGGTTCGTCAAAAAGCGCTTCCATGCTGGCATTTGGGATGTCCGTGAAGATGTCGTCGTCGACTTCGGGGAGGCATTCGATGGGATTGTCAATTTCATCGATTGGCTTGGGCGATTCTGGTTTGAGGGGGACCTCGTCGGCAACAGCATCCGGCTTATTGTCGCGGATTTCGTCGGCTTCGGGTGGCTCAACCGCCTGAGTGCTGCCGCTGCCTGAGACGGCGTTGAGTTCGGAAATGTGCGAATCCTGGCTGTCGGAAACCGTAGGCAGATAGGGTGAAGATACGCGGGAACGCTGGGGAACGCCACGTCCGGCGCGATTGAATGAACCGGAATTTGCAGGTAATGGGACTGCCTGCGCAGCGGGTATGGAGGCATGAGCTGCATCTGCGCGTGAACGCATGTTGGCCCGTGAGGCGCGTGCCCGCGTGTTGACAGCTGCCCGTCGTACGCCGGAAGCGGCATCGGAGGGCTGTACGTCTGACTGCAGACCTTCTTCCGGCGAATCGGTCAGCCCTGATTCAGAGGCATGCGTTCCCGAAGACTCTGCCGAGGAGGCAGCATCTTTGGGAATTGAGTCAGCTTGTTCTGAATTGGGTGCGTCGTTGGAGGGCTGTGATGATGCACCATCTGCAGGTGTTTCGGCGGAATTGGATGCATTGTCGGGTGCCGGTGCAGAATCGGGATTTGGGGATGGTTCGGAATCCTGATCTCCCGCAGTGGCAGAGATGTTTGCGTTTGGTGGGGTGCTTGCGGGGGGCTGTGCAACCCCCAATCCCATCGATTCGGGATTAAAGGTGGCCGGAGCGGCAGCCGGATCGAGCCTATCACTCGATGCAGCCGACGGGCCCATACTTGGCGCGGTGACGCCTGATGGACTGCCCTGGGGCATTGTGACTTTATTGGGGATGTTCGCGGCACCGACCAGTCCGGATGGCGTAAACGTCACTTTGGGGATGATTCCCATTGAATTTGGGTTAAATGTCGTTGGGGCAGCTGATGCCGATAAAGTGCCCGGAGGTGAAGGTATCGGTAGCATGCCTAAAACACTGTTCTGAGGTGGTGGCAGGGGCTGACTGCCCATTGCTGTAGGTTCGTAATTGGCCTCCAGATCCTGCTGCGCATTGGCCTGTGGCTGGCTCGGTCCCATGAGCGTTTTTTGCAGTCCCGCAGGTCGTATACCCATAGAATTGGGATTAAAGCTCATGGGGGCTGCAGCCGGATCGATCATTCCCATGGCGTTGCCGGGCGCAGAAGGGGAAGCTGCGTTTGCCGGTGCAACGGGGGCAGAAATCTGGCTGGCAATTTTGGCCATATCATCGTCAAATGCCGGTTGATTGGGCATGGTCGGACGATAAGTTCCTCCCGATGAAATCGGACGCATGCTGACGCTGCGCAATTCGGGCATCGGCATATTCGGCTGATTCGGGGTGTTTAGGGAGATCTTGGGGGGCGCAATTTTGCCCGGTGCAGACGGAAGTGTCGAAGGTTTACCCATGGCACCAAGACCGGCCCCTATTGGAGCAATGGGAGAAGCCGGCCCCAGGGAAGGCATCCCTGGTTGTGAAGCCGGTCCGATCGAGGGTATCCCATTCGACGAAACCGGTCCTAAAGTCGGCATGTTGCCCGGTTGCATCGGATTGAGCGATGGCATCCCTCCCGACTGCATCGGATTGAGCGATGGCATTCCTCCCGGCTGCATCGGATTGAGCGATGGCATTCCTCCCGACTGCATCGGGTTGAGCGATGGCATTCCTCCCGACTGCATCGGGTTGAGCGATGGCATTCCCCCCGGCTGCATTGGATTTGCAGCTGGCATTCCCCCCGGCTGCATTGGATTTGC
>DGWW01000121.1 GCA_002395385.1 Myxococcales bacterium UBA4248 | reverse complement strand
GCGTAGGTGCGCACGAGCATGTTGATCCACGTCGGGAAGGTGATGAGCAGGATGAGGATCATGGCATGATTACCTTTCATTTTAGAGATAATATATGCCATGGGATAGCCGATGATGATGCAAATGACCGTGGTGAGGAAAGCCACGAGCAGCGATCGGCCAAGAACTTCGAGAAATGTCGGCTCGGTAAAAAATCGTATGAAATTGTCGAAAGAAAATTGAATGGATGCCACATCATTGCCGGGTACTGTAAAGGCATACAGTAAGATCAGCAGCATGGGCAGAACGACCAGGAACGCTATCCAAATGATATAAGGATAGGTCATGAGGGTAAAATGATTCATTTTTCGCTTGGAGGTCCCAGGCGTAAAAGAATGAATGACGTTGTGCAAAATCTGGTTTACTTTCATCCCGGAATCGTCTCCTTTTCCATGAGATGGATATCTTCTGGATCGAAGATCAGCCCGACTTCGGTCTCATCGGCGAGTGCTTTTGTCGTCGAGACTTTATAGCGATAGCCTTTGGTGGCAAATGTAATTTCATATTCACCGGGCTGGATATTTTCCCAGTCAAAATCGTAACGTACTTCCGATATGGCAATCTGGGTGTCGTCCTGGAGAGACCATGCCGAGGCATTGGCCCAGGTGCGAAGGTCGGTGTCGAGTGCCATCGAGTCTTTGATATCATCCGTTTTGACGAAGAAATTCATGGCATAGATTTCTTCTTTAAACACGGGGTTTGTAACTTTGTTCGGCGGTACGACGTTGACTTCGACCGAAATCGATGTCCCCGCAGCGGTCGTAAACGTGACATGGTATTTGCCGACATCTTTTTTGATATCGGATTTGACATCTTTAATTGAGACCGTTTTGTCCGTGTCTCTGTTCCAGGCTTCGGCCTGGGCCAGGTCTTTGAGACGTGCGATGGCTTTTTCGCTCATCATGCCATTGCCGCCTTCCTCAAGACTGTTCACGAGCTTTTCGGCATCTTCGGTGTCGAGGTAGAAATTGTTCGCACTGATCTTTTCATTCCCGCTGACGACGGGTTGGTCTTCCGAGACGTGCATTTTGACGGTTATCGAAGCCCCCAGGCGTGTCTCGACGATCGTATCGTAATGTACACCCTTAAAGATCTGGTGCTTGACGATGCCTTTGAGCATGCCTTGTTCGCGCGGCACGACGTCGAGGTCTTCGGGGCGAATGACGACATCGACGGTTTCGCCGACGTCAAAACGACTGGCATCATTGCATGGGAAATTCTTATCCTCAAAACATACCGTATGGCTGTCGACGATCTTGCCTTCGATGATATTGGTTTCACCGATGAAGTTTGCGACAAACTCATTCTCGGGTTCGTTGTAAATCTCTGTCGGTGTGCCGACCTGCTGGATCTCACCACCCTTCATGACCACGATTTTGTCCGACATCGTCAGCGCTTCTTCCTGGTCATGCGTCACGAAAATAAAGGTAATGCCGACTTCCTGTTGGATGCGCTTTAGCTCAATCTGCATTTCCTTGCGCAGCTTGAGGTCGAGCGCGCCCAGCGGCTCATCGAGCAGCAACACCGATGGCTCGTTGACCAGTGCACGGGCAATCGCAATGCGCTGCTGCTGGCCGCCCGAAAGTTCGGTAATACGACGTTTGCCGTATTCCTCGAGATTGACGAGTCTGAGCATGCGACGAACCTTGCTGTCGATGACATCTTTGGGGACTTTCTTGATTTTAAGGCCAAATGCCACATTGTCGTAGACATTCAGATGCGGGAACAGCGCGTACTTCTGAAACACCGTATTGATATCCCGCTTGTATGGCGGCAGTCTCAGGATATCCTCGCCATGAAACAGCACCTCGCCTGACGATGGATCGAGAAATCCGCCGATAATGCGCAAAAGTGTCGTTTTCCCGCAGCCGGACGGGCCAAGCAGAGTTACGAATTCGTTGTCATAGATGTCGAGTGATACCCCCTTGAGGACGACTGTATCCTCAAAGTTTTTGACGACATTCTTGATCTGGATAATTTTCTCAGTCTCGTTTTCTTCAAGATTTTCAAGATATTTGTTGTTCATAATTGACCTCAGCCGTTACTGTTCAGCCTTTGCCCAGACTTTCAGCTAGGTATGTGCATTTAAATAAGTAAAACACACAAAAACGTTTTGGATTTGTTCGGAATGGGGGAGGGGCCCCATTTCGCACTGTTTGAGAGAACGTAATGTATTCAGAATTAATATTGAGGATTCCAAAGGGCTCAGCCCTTTGGCGGGGTCTGGGGCAGAGCCCCAGCTGAGTAGTAATCCTCAGCCGTCAGAATATCGGCGGATTCGATACCCACAGCACGCGCGCCGGGGTTTTCTTCGAGTTCTCAAGATGGTGAAATGTGTTGCATTTCATGTAAAAGGTTTCGCCTTTTTTGACCGGATAACGCTTGTCATCGCTGCACAAAACGACAGATCCTTCGAGCACATACGCGAACTCCTCACCCGCTGTCGGTGACATCTCGAAGGATTTGCCGCCTGCCGGCAGTTCCAGTAAAATCGGCTCCATCGTATGCTTTTGCGCGTTCGGAACGATCCATTTGATCGTGTGATCCTCCTTGCTGTCGACGTAAAAATCGGCTTCGCGAAAAACCACCCGATCGTCGCGCTCTTCTTTAAAAAACTCCGACAAACTCGTTCCAAGCGCTTCGAGAATGTTGTCGAGCGTGACGAGCGACGGAGATGTCAGATTGCGTTCCAGCTGACTCAAAAAACCTTTGCTCAGCTCAGAACGTGACGCAAGTTCCTCGAGCGTCAGACCCTTCTGTTTGCGCAGGTGTTTGATTCTGCCTCCGATATCCATAGTCCGTGCCTCTTGTATGCTTTCCTTCTTTGCCGCATGAAATGCGGTTTAGAAACACTAAACAAAGAGTTTGAATGCGATTTCTATGACACTAAACTTTAAGTTTAGTAAACAGAAAGTGGCGGCCTTATACAGGAAAGCAAAAAAAACTCAATAAAAATCGGATATGGATACAATTAATTTTGGTTAATCAAACTTTTTGTTTGATGGTTGGCGACCTATCGGCTTGCGCCGATACGGTCTGCCTGCGCGGCTATGCTGTTGGCATACGCCGCGCAACTCTGTGATTCTGGTGAACAAACAGATTTACTCTTTTATCTGAGAATTCAAAAACGTCAAACATAGTGAAACGTAATGGTTTGGTTCGGAATGGGGGAGGGGCCCCAAGGGCTGTCGAGTTCTAAAATATATGGCTAAATTCATGTCAAAACCAACGACTATACCATGCATGTTTGGATGTTTTATTTAGTTCATCATGTACAGACGACACGATGTCGGCTGCCGACCGTCGAGCCAGGATGGTGAGACGGGCGGGTTCCAATGGGCATGAGATGGGCATATAATAAGCGTGCGGGGGTTGTAGGCACCGAAATGAGCACCGTTCGGTGAACGGTGCGAATTGAGGTGACAGTGAGCAAATCCAATGCGCAAGTTGGAGCGCCGATAGGCGCAGGAAACGAAGCGCATTGAATATTGCGAACTGCAGTTCACAATCGAACGCCCCCTGCCGCCCGCCGCGTAGGCGAAAGTAAAATAAGGTACGCAAGAACCTTGAAGAGGAAAAACAAACTCTAGAAAACATACAAGAAAAATTAGAATGCGACAGCCCTGAGTGAGGTCCGGGTCCGGGGCAAAGCCCCGGCTAAATTATCACTACCTCACATAAGAAAATGCATCCCCCGATTTCTCTTCGAGGCGATCCGTGGCATTGGGCGGTTCGGGCGTGCATTTGGCGATGCGCGCATAGAGCTCGGGGGTCATTTGAATTTGCAAAGCTTCGAGTGCCGATTCCCAATGCGACATCTTGCGCGCACCGATGATCGGGGCCGTCACTGCCGGATTTGCCATGACCCAGGCAATGGCGAGTGCGGCTGGAGGGAGCCCAACATCCTTGGCAATGCATACAAAATCTTCGACATACCTGGGAATTTCGCGCTCCGAAAAACGCATCTGGTATTTGTAATTCGTCGCCATACGGCCTTCATTCGAAGTCAAATATTTGCCCGTCAAAAGCCCCGCAGCCAACGGGCTATAGGTCATGACGCCCAATCCTTCTGCTTTGGCACACGGGAAAATCTCGCTCTCCACCTGCCGTTTGATCAAATTGTACTGCGGCTGTATGACGATGGCCTTGTTCAAATGCAGCCGTTCCTGCATGCCAAGGGCTTTTTCGATCTGCCATGCCGCAAAATTCGAAAATCCCACATACCGCACCTTGCCCGCACGAATGGCATCGTCCATCGTATAGAGCGTCTCTTCGAGCGGTACATGGTCATCATAGCTGTGCAGATAATAAATATCGATATAATCCGTCCCCAGACGGCGCAAACTGTCCTCAATCGCCTGCATCAAATGAAGACGCGAACTCCCCCGGTGATTCGGATTGTCGTCGAGCGGGAAATACCCTTTGGTCGCCACCAAAATCTCTTGCCGAATGGGCGCAATCAATGGCCTTAATATCTCTTCGGTATGGCCCCCACCATACAGATCCGCCGTATCCACCAAATTCACTCCATCCTCGATCGCCCGATGAAATATCTCCCCGCACTCCACCTCGTCCGTCCCGTCACCAAACGTCATCGTCCCCAAAACGAGCTCCGATACGTACAGCCCCGAATTGCCCAGTCTCTTGTATTGCATAGGTTTTTCCTTTTTTTAAATAGCGAGGGGGAACTTCTTTCTTTTGGTCCAAAAGAAAGAAGTTCCCCCCTCACCCCTTCAAGAAAGAAAGGTTGTTATGGGGTTGTTGATTCGCAGGATAATCCGTCAGAACTAGGCTGCCAACCATTCTGACATTGTGTTGCTACGCATACATGGTTGACACAACCATAGTTTGTAGCATGGGCTATTCCCGGTACTTCACAATCCTTATCATGTGAACCGCAGTGATCAGGATCATCGGCTTCACACCCATTATTGTATTCATGGAATCCAACGTCGCATGTGCATCCGTCTCCAGAAGCAACAAAGTGATTGGCTGTGTCACATACACATGCATCTCCTGATGCAACAAAGTGATTGGCTGCGTCGCATATGCATTGAGTATGAGTGTTATCTGACGTTTTTCCTGTCCCACAGTTTTGGCACATTCCGCCTGCACTGGATATTTTACCATCAGCACAATCTATACATTGTGTGTGAGTGCTATTTGATTCTTTTCCAGCCGCACAGTTTGTACACATTCCAGCAGCGGCAGAAATTTTGCCATTAGCACAGTCAACACATTGTGTGTGAGTGCTATTT
>DGWW01000122.1 GCA_002395385.1 Myxococcales bacterium UBA4248 | reverse complement strand
CATTATGAATTAAAGAGATTTCAACTTTTGGAAAAAGGGAGCGTTCTCCAGGGCAGAACAGATACGTATATTGGCATGATCATTTAGTGCGGCTGGCAGGAAAACTCATTAATAGCGCGATGATTGCCCATATTGCTGCCAGCAGGAATAAAATAAATGCCCATGGCAATTTTTTTATATTTTCGCCGTTTGAATCTATTAAAGACTGATAATTCTTTTTGACTTTTGTATACGCTTGTTCGGCCTTTGATTGAAAAGAGTCATCCGAAATGGTGGGTTCTGAAGGAATGTATTGATCATTGGGTTCATTGAATTGAATGAAGCACTGGGGGCGTCCATCGCATAAATAGTTTAGAACGACCTGGAGCCATTTCTTATTGTCCAGTGAACTGAACATCAGATTGGTTAGTAAGCTCTCGTCCCTAATAATAAAAGCCATGCCGTCATTTTGAACGATTGTATAAATAAATTTGAGTTCCGGTGTTTGCGTATTGGATGGAATCAGCAAGGGTGTGGGATGATTCATTGCAATTTGCCATTGCAATGCTTCCCGGGGCAATGCGAGTTGTTCGAGCATATTATCATCCGGATTAAAGACAGGTAAATCGGGATTGCCGTTGATGTGAGCTGCATTATCCATAAAAGGGGAATCGATGGCTGTTACCTGGGTATTGTAAAAGAATTCATACCATTGGGCGGACGTGCGGGATTCGTCGAGTATCAGCATCCGCGTTCCTTTGGCTAGTTCATTTTGCAAGGATTGGGCATCCAGTTGCGGAGCATGAAGCCAGATCTGTACATCACTTTTTTTTTGGTATTCATCTTTATGAATGAGAACGAACCGGCGATTTTGATTTTCGATCCATTCATAAAAATGACTGCTTCCACGCCAGGATGAATCGCATAAAATAGAAGTCAAAGGATCACATTTTTTTTGTGCATATACATTATTGGTATATGTACAAAGAATAATACAAACAAAAAAGAACAGCCAAAAGCGAGATGTGGATTTATCTTTTGGGAATTGGTTTATAATTTTATCTGCATCCAACGAACAATTCATTATGATCCATGTGGGGAGAATAAAGCTTATGGCTCTGTTTCCCCAACATGCAGAAAAAGCTTCGTGTTCATCCTGTACAGTGTATGGGGATGTACGGCTATTATAAAACAAACTGCCTGACGAGAAGGACAACAAAAAGAATGATAACGATAAGCATGAGAATCAGAATAAAAGCTTTCTGGCTCCTCTTGGATATCGATTTGCCAGATGTTTTATTGATTTCATCGCTATCGTTAAGATGTTTTTTAGAAGATTTGCTATCCGATTTTTTGGGAATGAGCTTTTTGGTTGGATCGGGCTGAAGTGAAGGTTTAGGTTCTGTTGGAAATGCCTTGGGATCGTTCTCATCATAAATGATATCATGGCCGACTTCGATTTCGCCTTCGATGACTTGTGCCTCCCGAATTCGGTTGAGCATCGCAGTGATGGTGACGACCTGCTGACTGCCGTTTTGCAGAACTTCTTTGATAGATGTATCGACATCTTTTGGATCCTGACCGAAGCTGATGGTCATGTAATTGGGACGTTTCATCACCCTGGTGGGTGCGTCATCGACTTCATCGTCTTCGTCGCCTTTTAATTCAGCTTCGAGCGTTTGGAGATTGGCTAATTTTTCGCTTGTATCAGATCCTTTAGGGGCCTCAAGAATCTCCGTTTTCCCTTCTTTTTGAGGTACACCTAAACTCTCAAGACTGGGCTGAGGAATGACGTCAGTCTTTCGGGAAGCTTCGAGATCTTCACGTTCAATGCGTCCCGTTATTTCGTGTTCATCATCAGCCTGTCCCGGCTGTTTGACATCCGAGAGCAAAATATTCTGCGTAGGTTCTGGTACTGCAGAGGATTGTTCACTGGGAGCCAGAGGTCTGCTCGTCACATTGGTAGACTCACTGTCGTGTTCATGCGATGATTTAATACGCTGCAAAGTGAGTACGGCCTGTGGCAGAGAAGAGACATGGGTGATATCTTCATCTTCCTCGTCATCGACTGCTTTGACAGCTGTGAGTGAGGTAAGAGAGCATAGCAGGCTCGACCGTTCTTCCTGTTCGAGTGTCTCGAACATGGAACTCCAGACACCGGAGTTTTCGGAAGAGATAAATTGTTTGGAAATTCCGGAGACACTTTTGACAGCAGATTCGTAACCGACGAGATCTCCGACATACACTTCGCCTTGTCTTTCGTCGATTTCCAGGAGAGCCGCTTCGAGATCCAGGCTAAATGTGAGTACATTGGGATAACTGTCAATTCTGAGTGCGAGTGCGCGTTCCATGGCTTGCTGCAATAATCCGCCCCGCAGTATGGGTGGCAGCAAACCTGTTGCTTCGAAACTGTCAATTCCCTGTTCGCCACTGACCAACCCCATGAGGACGATAGCAATACCATAGATATCAACAGCAGCGGGTGACATGCCTTCCAGATCGAAGGTATAATCGAACCAATCGATATCATATTGCAGGGATGAGGTGAGTGCTTGTGCAATGCCAAATCCCATGAGCCTCAATCCATAAGAAGAACTCACCCGTTCAAGAAGAATGGATTTTGGGGTAATCCGTCCATGAAAGATGTTTTCGTCGTGAGCTTCCTGCAGAACCTTGAGGAGCTTGATGATGTGTTTGAGTGCCTCTGGCAAGAGAATGCGTTCTCTTCGTTCGAGCCATTCGAACATGAATTCCCCGAGAGGAAATGGCTCAGAGAAGAATAAAAATTCTTCATATCGACCGCACCGTGTCTGCATTCCAAGGTGGTCGTTGTAGAATTGTGAGATTTTTTGTAGTTTCTCTAAGCTACCATCTTCGAAGTCCGGCAAAAGATGGAGGAGCGTATGCCCCAACTCAGAATCGGATGCCAAATACATGGCAATGCCATTGTGAGAATCAAGTGGAGAATCAATCTTTAATTCCGGACAAATTTCTACGCCAGGCTTTAATACTCTAAGACGCATTTCGTTTTCCCGCTAAATCGCATACCCCGTGACACATGGGTGTGACACACAAAAAACACCGTTTAATTCTACTCGAATGAAAAAACCGGGTAAAGCATTTTAATGCGGAATGTAGCATGCAGCATGCGCAGGCGTACCCGGCGCAGCCGGGAAGCCGGAGCGGCCGGCCGTATCGACAGCAGGTCGATAGGCAGGCCACACAAAAAATAGGCTATGTTTAACCACCTTAGATATGATTTGTTCCGACAGCTAAATCATTTCATTGCTTTGAGCTTTGAGTGGTCAATCCATTCTCTAAGCTCCAGGCCAGGATGGAAGTTATCTGTGAAAAAACACCTCGTTAAACAGAGCCCCAAATTATGAATTGCAGTGAATCACCCCATTCGGTGTAATAATGCCTGTAATGAGTTCATGGGGTGTCACATCGAATGCAGGGTGACGGACTTTGACGCCTTCGGGGGCAATCCTTCGATTTTTAATGAAAACGACTTCATTTGCGGAGCGTTCTTCGATGACGATTTCATTTCCGGAAGCAATATTGGGATCAAAAGTCGAGTCCGGTGCGGCAACATAGAACGGGATTTTGTGGTAATTTGCGAGTACAGCGAGTGCGTATGTCCCGATTTTATTGGCGATATCGTGGTTTGCAGCGATGCGGTCAGCGCCGACGATGATGGCATCCACGAGTCCTTGTTTCATGAGATAGGCAGACATGTTGTCGGTAATGAGTGTGCAATTGATGCCGTCTTTCATGAGTTCCCAGCTTGTGAGTCGTGCTCCCTGCAGATAGGGGCGAGTTTCGTCGACCCAGACATGGAGCGATGGCTGATTTTCATGGATGGCGCGGATGACGCCGAGTGCAGTTCCAATTCCACCGGTCGCGAGTGCACCTGCATTGCAGTGTGTCAGAATATTTTGGATGTTTCCGATTTCTTTTGCGCCCCATTCGGCCATTTTAAGATTCATTTCGACATCTTCATGCCAGATGGTATGAGCTTCTTGCAGGATGGCATCAGGCGACTCATCGTGAAGGTGTGAGTGAACGGTTTTCATGATGCGTTCGAGGGCCCAAAAGAGGTTGACCGCAGTGGGACGGGTATTGGCCAGTCGTATTTTGTCAGATTGAATGAGCGCGAGTTTTTGCGGATCGTTCCAATGCGAGCGCGCGGAGTAATAGATGCCGTAAGCAGCGGTAATGCCAATTGCCGGGGCACCTCGTACGAGCATGTCAGAGATAGCATTTACAAAATCATCGACAGTTTTCATTGGAACGAAGCGTTCCATTTCGGGCAGTGCAAGCTGGTCGAGGATTTCGAGTTGTTGTGTTTGAGTATTCCAGCGGAATGTTTCGACATTGGAATGAATCATGGCATTATCCCTTTCTGCAGGTAAAAAAAAATCGACCCTCGAAAAGGGTCGATTTTTAAGCAGCGGGTACGGGACTCGAACCCGTGTTACCGACGTGAGAGGCCAGCGTCCTAACCACTAGACGAACCCGCCAAAAAGTTCCGAGACCAGGATTCGAACCTAGATTAACGGGGTCAGAACCCGTCGTCCTACCATTAAACGATCTCGGAGCAGGCCTCCTGACTGAGTGCCGAATAAGATTCCGAGACCAGGATTCGAACCTAGATTAACGGGGTCAGAACCCGTCGTCCTACCATTAAACGATCTCGGATCGGCGTCTCAATCAACGCAGGCGGCCTTATAATCGCATTGAAAATTGGCGTCAAGCATTTTTTTACAAAAGATTCAGAATTAGGTAATTATTCGTAACTGTTCAGCCGGGGCTCTGCCCCGGACCCCGCTAAAGGGCTCTTGCCGTTCGCAATCGAACGCCCCCTGCCGCCCGCCGCGCAGGCGAACGTGAAAATAAAGGTAGGCAAGCCCCTTGAACGAAAGGGCAAACTCTAGAAAAATGCAAGAAAAATAGAACTCGACGCCCCTGAGCCCCTGCCCCATCTCTCTACGGTATTTGTATTGACTTTAGCCTCAACCCCTACAAACCTGCTAACATTCGTACTAATAAGTGAGCATCGTTAGATGCAAACAAATCCGTTTGTTAA
>DGWW01000123.1 GCA_002395385.1 Myxococcales bacterium UBA4248 | reverse complement strand
GTTCACAATCGAACGCCCCCTGCCGCCCGCCGCGTAGGCGAACATGAAAATAAGGTACGCAAGAGCCTTGAAGAGGAAAAACAAACTCTAGAAACCATACAAGAAAAAATAGAACTCGACGGCCCTGGGGGCTGGTGCTGAGCCCCGGCTGACTAGTAACAATTGATTCATTGCATTATTGGATTCGACGCCGGCGCAGTAACCCCACCATTCCTGTCAGTAGGAACAAAATCAAAGGCACACCCGAATGATGATGCCCCATCGAACAGGAACTGCTTGAGGCAATATAGGTATCTGCCTGAGAAGAAGCACCTGGAGTGTTTTCGTCAGAATCCGAAGGCGGATCTTCTTCCGACGGAGGTTCATCCCCCCCGGGGTGAAGACCCCCTGGCAATGCTTCACATCGATGATTCAAACAGGTCTGATTATCACCACAGGATTGCGCATCCCCCCAATAACCACTGGCATTGCAGCTTCGAATCTTTTCACCCACACATTCGGATTGTCCCGGTGTACATTCCTGCGGTTTGACACACGCTCCGTTCGAACAAATCAACCCCTGATCCGCACAGGCATACGCTTCAAACCAATCTGAACCATTGCAGGTGTACAGCGAATTGCCAACACATTTGTAATCTCCCGAAGTGCAGCCGGATTCCGACAGACAAACACCGTTGGAACCACAGACTTCACCCGCCTGGCACGCTGTAGATATTAATTTATTACCCTTACAAACAGATTCAATGCCATTTTCACATTTGGGCTTGTCTGTCGAAAGACACTCGACACATTGACCATTTTCACAAGCCTGGGCACATACTTCGAAAGCAATTTTATTAGATACACACGTTTTAAGTGTTTGACCATCACATGCCGGCACAAAGCTCGAATCACATGGAATATCTTTATGACAGACACCTTCGGCACAGATTTCATCCACCCCGCAGGATTTCGTCACCAATTCATTTGCAATACAAGATACAACATCATTACCATTGCATTCGATCTTGCCATTTTCCTCGCATTGTTTTGTAAAGATGCATCCCTCCCTGGGAATATATTGTGCAGCTCTAGCAAGAACAGACGCAAACTCCACACGGTTCATCGCATCGTCCGGATGATACTGTCCATCTGTACCCGTTACAATACAATTGCGGGCGAGTGCTTCAATATATGGAAATCCCCAATGTTCTTTTGGGACATCGCTAAAGGTGGCATTCTGGGCAAGCTGATAGGATTCGCAATTCGAAATATACCCGGCTGAAATCATTGCCGCAGCTTCAGCTCTGGTCACGATATCATTCGGCCTAAAAGTATCTGCTTTACTGACAATGCCTTTCTGAAGTAGTGCTTCAATATATCCTGCCGCATCCTCACCCACGGATTCGACAGTTACATCACCAAACGAAGGCGCTGTTGGAGTGACTTTTTCTAGCCCAAGACTCCGCGCGACAAAAATAGCTGCCGTCTTGCGCTGCATGCCGCAATTGGGACAAAACATTTTATGACTCGGATCGCTGCCACAACCATCAGTCACAGAATGATTGAACAAGGATTCTGCAGCAGCAAGCCCCCAGTGATCCGAAGCCATATCGAAAATCATTGCCCCAGGATTATCGACATCGACTGCCTTGCAGACATAATCAGGCCTTTTGCCGATCTTAAACCCCATATTGAGTGCAACCTTTCGCCCTGTATTCGTGCCATACATCTTATCGTGGGATTCGATATATAACCCCGAAGAACCGCCGCCATCCAGGTTTATCGCAAAATAAGACCCTACCTTTTTCATTTGCTCTGCAAAACGATCCAACTTGACGCCGCCGCCGCTCTGTCCATCCCCCTTGCTCACAACAAGATAAATATATTTTCCATCCTGCGAAACACCAAACCCTGTACGGGAACGATAATTGCTGCAATGCCCGAGGCTCTTGCATGCCGAACTCGTCAATACATCCGAAGGAATTTTGCCGTCCACGAGGAGTTCGCCCATACCAGACACGACATTGTACATCCATGGCTGGGCTTTCTCTGATGAACTCATGCGCACCCACCTAAGCTCGCCATCCTTCGTAAAACCTATCTGTGCATACTTATCATTGTTGCCATCATGCCAGACATCGCCATCGCTCACTGCAATCGAATTGGGCGTGATGGTGCTCATGTTGTAAAAATTCGTATTGACGGCAATCTGCAGCCCTTTGGCTTTTCCCCAAGCCTTCGGTGTCGCACCTGTCCCTTGGTAACTCCTGTCTGTCACGGTCGGAATGATCGATACACCAATGAGTTCGGTCTCGATGCGAACGGCATGGACACCATCAAAATCTTTGACAAAATCGACACCATCGTAAATATTTTGCCAATCTTGCGCAGTGGCCTGGGAAGAATAAAGCATATCTGCGAACAAAAAAGGTAATAACATTACAATAAATTGTAGTTTTTTCGTGTTTTGATTCATATAATTTCCTTATAAAGAATTCATTGCCACTTGCAGGAAAGCACGTTATTACTCTGATTTAATACACAGGTTTGTCCAGGACTGCATCGCGATGGAGTATAGGGCTTATCATTGATAGAGCCATCATTATTGCAATGCACCGAACAATATTGCCAGGCAATTAAATCATTATATTTAATGCATAATAATATATTATTGTTTTGATAATAATTGCCGCACGCCCTGTATCCAGAGGCACAGTCATTACAACTGGATAGATAAAACTCAGATAAATTGACTTCACATCCATCCGAATTCTTATTGCCATTGCAGTCAGCATAACCACTTTCACACTTGTTATTCGTTTCACATGTACCTGTATCTACATTGCACGAATAAACCAAATGATTTTTGGGCGTACATCTATTTCCCGCCCTACCACAATTATTATCATCATTTCTTTCACAAAAATTTCCATTCTTATGAAATTCTTTATCACAGCGAATCAATTCACACTGGCCCTCCGAATTACAATTCACTTCACTACTATTCAGTATGGTAGAAGTATTACACGCCTGACCATGAGCACCACAATTCACATTCGAATCAGCTTCGCATTCAGTACCATGCAAATGATATCCGTTGCCGCAACTACTCGCATAACATTTACCGGTCTTGATATCACATTGAACATTGCTCGCCCCTGTCATCTTACAGACATTCCCTTCTGCACCACAATTCGAATTATCATTGGGCTTGCAGGTATGACTGCCCGAATGATAATAATAGCCTGCCTCACAAGTTGAAATCTGACAGGTACCATTGATACAACTGTACTGAGAACCAGAACCTGTACTCAGGGATGAACAGGAATTCCCGTGTTCACCGCAATTTTCATCAGAATCTTCCTCGCATATTGTTCCGTATGGGTGAAAATGATCAAGACAACTTTCTATTTTACATTGCCCATCAACACATTTAAAAGAAACTGCATTGCTCACTTCACAGGATTCACCGCATTTTCCACAGTTATATGAATTTGTATTGATATCCACACAGCCTGTTTCACACTGATGAAGACCAACATCACAGCCTTCTGTACACACCCCCTTTGTACACATCATGCCTTTTGATGAACAATCCTCTTCTGATTCTCCACAGGCATCATTCCTGTCCATCATGCAGGGAACATTGATTCCGTACACCTCCTTGTTGTATCGATGAAAATTCTCTGCGCAATGTTCGGTATAACAATTATATCCATCACGGCATTCATTTGTAGGATCATCCTTTATCCAGCCACTCAGAGCATTGCAATTATTATTAAACCAGCCACACTCCTCTATGCTGTCTTTTGTACAGCCTGAATTGGTACGATTCCAATGATAGCCATTTTCACATTTCGTTACTTCACATTTCTTGTCCTCATTACAAATTACATATCTTTCACCTTCTTTTGCCTCACAATGAATATCATGTTCTTTACAATGTTCATTCGAATCCAGTTCACAGATTACAGATGTACCATCATCGTACCTATGATACTCCTGTTTGCATTTTTCCACGACACACACACCCAACGAACTGCAAACGCCAGACTCCCACCCCTCAAGATCATTGCAGTTCTTGCCCCCACACATGGTATCATCATCACCAACACACTGACCATTCACAAGATGATAACCAGACTCACACTTCGTAGCCTCACATCTGCCCTGATTGCATACCGTTGCCACTGAATTGTCCTGAACATCAGGCGAACACTTTATAAAACACTGACCACAATGATTCATATCCGAACGCAGATTCACACATGCACCACCGCACTCTTCCTGCTCATCGGTACAAATTGCCTGAGGTTTCGAACAATAAAATATATCTGTATTGCCCTCTTCTGTTTTGCATGTCATTTTTTTCGGACATACACCCAATCGAAATGAATGATAATATATTTTAGCCTGTTCACGATCCAAACCACAACAATCCGTTTCCGAATGGCAATCTTCACGCGAACATGTCAACAAATCAGGCTCCACACCTTCGTCTGTCTCAGATTCATAATACTGAATATATTGATATTGCTCTGTATTCAGCTCTTCCTCCCAGTCACCAGCCACCGATGGACATGCGTGAATCTTCCCATCTTCATCGGTATAGAGCGCAAGAATGCCCTCTTCCAAAACACAACCGGATAGTATCAGCGCAACGATTAGTGTCAGTAATGTAAATCTTCTGTTCATGGCAATACCTCAAAATGGCACGATTCAAACCATTCGCCCATCCATGAGCCTTCTATTTATAGCACACCCACACCTCCATTTCACGATTTCTCTACAAAAAAGCATGTTTTTTCGCTACTACTCAGCCAACATCTTGACTTTCTTTTGGGAATGAGCGTTCAAAAGCGTAAAACCAACGATAACAAATAGTTTTCATTCGGAATGGGGGAGGGGCCCCATTT
>DGWW01000241.1 GCA_002395385.1 Myxococcales bacterium UBA4248 | reverse complement strand
GTTCGCAGCTAACGCTGCTCACGAATAAACAGCGAAGGCCGTTAGGCCTGAGCAAATCCGTTTGTAAAAAATATAACAAAACCTGCGAAGGCCGTTAGGCCTGAGCAAATCCGTTTGTAAAAAATATAACAAAACCTGCGAAGGCCGTTAGGCCTGAGCAAATCCGTTTGTAAAAACAAAAAATAATCATTTTGTAAAAACAAAAAATAATCATTCATTATAAGGAAAAAACATGAAATTACTCGTTATCAACTGCGGTTCATCTACGGTTAAATATCAGCTTTTGGAAATGCCAGCGGGCGATGTGCTGGCCAAGGGCAATGTCGAGCGCATCGGCGAAGAAGTCGGCATCCTCAAGCACAAAACGGCTGACGGTAAAAAAGTCGAAATTACGGACGAAGTTTTCCCGACGCACGAAGCCGGTCTCAAGCGCGTATTCGATCTTTTGCTCGACGGGACGATCAAATCCCTCGATGAAATCAAGGCCGTCGGCCATCGCGTCGTTCACGGCGGCGAAAAACTGACCAAGACCTGCCTCGTCGATCAGAGCATCATCGATGAGATCGAGCATGTGTATCCGCTCGATCCGCTGCATGTTCCTGCGCACGTGATTGGTCTCAAAGTCGCGCAGAAACTGCTTCCGGGCGTTCCCAATGTCACCGTGTTCGATACGTCGTTCCATCAGACGATTCCTGAGTATGCCTATCTGTATGCAATTCCGTACAGCCTGTACACCGAGGATCACATCCGTCGTTATGGTGCGCACGGCACGTCGCACGAATTCGTATCGAATCGCCTGGCCAAACTGATGGGCCGCGATATCAAGGATATGAACATCATCAGCTGCCATCTTGGCAGCGGGTCGTCAATTACGGCGGTACAGGGCGGCAAATCGGTCGATACCTCGATGGGCCTGACCCCGCTCGAAGGGCTTTGCATGGGTACGCGCTGCGGCGATATCGACCCGGCAGTGCTGACGTATCTCGGTCGCACCAAGGGTATGAATGCCGATGAACTCGACAACCTCATCAACAAGAAATCGGGTCTGCTCGGTCTTTCGGGAATTTCGAATGACTGCCGCGTCATCGAGGAAGGCGTCGCCGCTGGCGATCCTGCATGCAAACGCGCCATGGACGTCTTTGTCTATCGTATTGTCAAGTACATCGGTGCCTATGCGATGGTTATGGGCCGCGTGGATGCTATCATCTTTACGGCTGGTATTGGCGAGAATTCGCCTTATGTCCGCGAAGCAGTGTGCAAGAAACTTGGGTTGATCGGCGTCGATATTGATTTGGCCGCCAACGACTGCCACGGCAAAGAGCGCAAGATTTCGACCGATAAATCGAAAGTTGAAGTCTGGATCGTTCCGACCAACGAGGAACTCGCCATTGCTCAGCAGACGTATGATTTGGTGAATAAATAGTAAGAATAAATTAGTAAAAATAATATATCATCAAAAAGCCGTATTGCAGAATTGTAATACGGCTTTTTTTGTGAGAAGTATGATATATCCAAATATCATTTTGTAGAAGTCGTCCTTCTTGAATAAGATGAGAAAGAAGGATGGTGGCGCGATTGCGTTCTAAATGAACTACAAAATATATATTTGTTCTTTTATAAGAATGAATTGTGGCGCGGCTAAGGCAGAGCCTTACGCCGCAGCCAATCCGCTATCTGCCTGCGGCAGATACGCGGATTTAATCATCTCTTCTTCGTCGGGCGATGCCCAATCCAAAGAGACCGAGCAGGAACCAAAATGGTGAAGTGTGCGTATTCATGAGCGGTGCAGAAGAGCAATCGCTGTCAGAGGAGGATTGGGATGAACCATCAGAATCTTCAGGTGACGGATTGTCTGGATTATCAGGCGTCGGATTGTCTGGATCTTCAGGCGTCGGATTGTCTGGATTATCAGGTGTCGGATTGTCAGGATCTTCTGGTGTCGGATTGTCAGGATCTTCTGGCGTTGGATTGTCAGGATCTTCTGGCGTTGGATTATCGGGGGAGCCTGCATCGACACATTGATTATTCTCGAGTTGTTTGCCTTCTTCGCACGCAACGATGGTGCATTGCGCATCCTGACATGTGACTTCGGTGGCCCCATCGGCACTGCAAACATTTTCATGTGCACCGCAGTTGTCGATGTCATCTGCTTCGCAGGTATTTTCGTAAAGGTGGAATCCTGCTTCGCAGGATAAGACGACACAGAGTCCATCCTGACATGCGATTTCGCTGGCATTGTCGGCACTGCAAACATTTTCATGTGCACCGCAGTTGTTGATGTCATCTGGTTGACAGATATTATTGTAAATGTGGTAACCAGCCTGGCACTTCGTGACGGTACATGCCCCATTGGTACATGCCATGCTGTCTGCATTTTCAATCGTGCATACGATTCCATGTGCACCACAGTTTTCGATGGAGTCTGCTTCGCATGTATTACCGTAGACATGTTGGCCATCCGAGCATGTTGGAGTGCCTAAACATGTTGCGATTTCAGATTCTTTTTGCCAGGATTTGTCACAATTTAGATCGGCTGTATCAATTGAGAACAACAGGCTTCCGGTCGTAGGGTATCTGGTCACCTTGCCCTTTGAGTCGATAGCTTCGTAGAAATAGGGAGTACATTTGGGGGGCTGTGCAATGTTGGATGTACCGTAGATACCATTTTTAGCTGTTCCTCTCGTCAGGGATAAATCGGTACATTTTCCATTGATGGCGATGACAACTTGTTTGGCTTCTACAGTGGAATAATAATGGGTTTTAAAATAGAGTTTTTTATCCGCATTATAGTGAGAGCCTGCAGTGAGTGAAGGTTTCTCCCCGGAATACTTCGAACCGAAGTCTTGGACACCATATAAATTATAGAAGCTGGAACCTTTTTTGATTGAATATCCGACGCCAAGTGAAACATTCGATTCGCTTAAGATATTAAAACGATGGCCATTGGAACTGTCAAATTCACATTTTTTGTTAGTGCCTTTTTCCAGCAGCCAGTTATTAAACTTATCAAGTGGTCCGTTGGGAAAATTGGCACTGCCGTTTCCCATATAACCGATGTTTTCGGATGAAGAACCGTGGGTTTTGGAAAACATCGAAATACGGTTGCTCCAGGATGTTCCACCCGTACTTTTGCAAGTAGCTTTATGACTGGTACATGCACAGGATGGATTGCCGTCACAGGTAGCTGGATAATCCGATGCTATAGATGAAACAAGCGTACAGGGGGTATCGTGCTGCAGGCAGTTTGCATAAGCAGAGAAGTCTGCATAGAATTGGGCTGCTTTAGTTAATCCATCATGTAAATAGACTGGTGGCAGTGCGGATTTGAAACAGGTGGTGACGCCTTCGGGACAATTGCTTCCACAGTTTGCAAGTGCTTCATGCGGGGCCGTTCGTGCTTCATTGACGAGCAAATGGATCGCTCTTGATCCATAGGGTATGTTGATATCTCCATTTTCTCCATAAGCAAATGCAATGGTGGGAATACCTATACATGCAACAAACACAACACGAGAAACAACAGATTTCATAGGACTACCTCATTGAAAAGGTGTGGGGGCAACCTTTGTAAACTGATATTATCGGGAAATACATTCTTTAAAAAGCATGATATTCTTCCTATTGATAGTGAAGTCATAAAAGAAAGAATATCAATTCATTTTTGATTCCGAAATAAATTGATTCATACCGCAGCACATTATCCTCCATACAGCGGCAGATACGCGGATTTATTGTTCTTTTCTTCGTCGGGCGATGCCAAAGCCAAAGAGACCGAGCAGGATCCAGATTGGGGATGTATGCGAATTTGTGATGGGTGCAGCCGTACAATCACTATCGCTTGAGATATCAATACTGCTTTCGCTGGACGTGTCATCATCCGGATTGGTGGAATTATCAGGATCTTCGCCCGGTTTATCGGGATCATCCTTGCCCGGTTTATCGGGATCGGTCGAAGCGATGCATTGATTGTCGGCCAAGTCTTTGCCAGACTCGCATTCCGTCACGATGCATTGGCCATTTTGACACTCGAGCTGTGCAGCCCCCTCAATGGTGCAAGTGTTGCCATGTGAACCGCAATTATCGACAGAATCCGGTTCGCATGCACCTTCGTACAAATGATAACCTTCGAGGCATTCGGAGAGCATACACAGACTTTGTTCACACGTACCGTTGGCCCAGCCTTCCATTGTTGAACAGTCGACGGCATCCGGTCCGCATTCTGACGCGGAATCCACGATGCAAGTACCCTCTTTGAGGTGGAACCCTTCCTGACATTCTGAAGCGACACAGATACTTTGTTCGCATGTGCCAGCGCCCCATCCTTCGAGTGTTTCGCAGGATTGATCGTGGTTGCCGCAATTCTGGATGGAATCCTCTTCACATGCTTCGTTATAGACATGATAATTGGGCTGGCAGCTTGAGACGATGCATTTGGCTTCGCTGCAGGTACCTTCGCTCCATCCTTGAATCGTGACGGCACAATTATTATCGTGGGAACCGCAATTTTCGAGAGAGTCCGCTTCGCACGTATTGTTGTACAGATGTTGGTCTGCTTCGCAGATGCATGACTGACCTGCTTTGTCCTGATAGGATTGATCGCAATCGTAAAGGAGGCTTCCGGTCGTTGGATAACGTGTTATGGAGCCATTTTGATCGATCACTTCAAAGAAATAGGAGCTGCATTGGGAGGGAGCCAGATCGGAAATGCCATAACTTCCATTTTTGTCTGTCCCTCTGGTGAGGTTAAGTGTGTGACACTGGTCACCGATGGACAAGACTACTTTAGCCGCGGGAGTTTTGGCATAATACTTGGTTTTAAACCATAGAGTACCATTTTTGCTTGCAGGGCCTTCGCGGTAATGGGAGCCGGCTGCCAGTGCAGGTGCTTCTTTGGGCTTGGTGCCGCCATAGTCCTGAACGCAGTAGTTTCCTTTGTTGGAGCCTATGGCATAACCGGTACCGACGGCATTGTAGGGGGTATTTTTCGAGCATATCGTCCATCTGTGTCCATTGCTGGAATCGCTTTCACATTGATTGGTATCACTCGTTTCGTGCAGATACTGGTAAAGATGGCGATAGGGGGCATACATTTGGTCGGACTCATAATTCAGAGCAATATTTTCACCGGCATTTTCATTGAATGTATCGAATAAATCCAACCGATCAGAAAAGGACATCACCTTTTTATCTTTAGTGACTTTTTTTTCTTTGCATGCACATGATGCCGAGCCATCACAGGAATCAGGAAATATGGATGCAATATTGGAAACAATGGTGCACGGAGTATAGTGACTGTTGAGTCCGCCGGCAGCCTCCGCAAGCAGTCTGGCTTCAACCTGAGCGGCATGCAGCAGATCGGCGCGCCAGTAAACGGGAACACTGGCTTCTGCGTAGCATTTGATACCTTCTTTGCAGTCTTTGGAGCTGCAATTTTTGAGCGCATCCTGCGGGTTGGAGCGTACATCGTTGATGAGCAAATGCATGGCTCTTTCCTGGTAGGATATGTCTCCTCCTTCGCCGTAGGCGAATGATATGCCGGGTACCAAAATCGTTGCTAACAAAACAGAGCAAGATAAGGGATGATTCATACAGCCTCCTCGTAAACCACCATCAGCATCCCCAAAAACAAAACGGCCCCTCAAGATTAAAGCAAAAACAAAGGGAAGTTGCAAATGGACAAATTTGTTTGCGCAGGCGTATGGCGTCAGCCATAGCCGGAGCAGGTCGCCGCGTATGGCCAAAGGCCATAGCGGCGAAACAATTATAATATCAAGCGATGTTTGATTAATGCTTCTGTACGCTGGCCAGCTCCGCTGCGAACGGTTCTCATGACAATCCCTGTTCCGGGCACAAAATAACGGGATTCGCGTCCTTCCTCGATGGAACCGAAGATTTCGTAAGTGCCCGAAAAAGCTCCGCCGGGAACGACTATTTGTTCCTGATGAAGCGAACGTACTTCATATTTATAATAATTGCTCGGCTGACCGGAGGTGCTCCATTTTTGGCCGACTTCGATAGGAAAGACGAAATAAGGGGTCTGGCGCATCAAATAACCGAGCAAATAGCTGATATTATCCGCATTATTCTGGCAGTCCCGCATGCACGGAAAGATCATGCGAGGGGTTACGAACCAGGCAAACCGGGATATTTCGGGGCCTTCGGCATCCTGAACCATCGGATCAACCAGGGTGCGTTCAAAAAATACAATCCAATAGCCCTGTCGGTGATAGATGTCCGTAATCATGTCCGTGACGGTCGGATCAGCGGATTCTACAAGGGGATCTGTCGGGAGTGTTGTCAGCGTTTTGGTAATTTTATATTTCCAGAAATTGCCGACTTCGAGTGGCATCGGATAATGTTCACTCGTAATGAGATCTGTCTTGAGATGCATGCCTGTTTCGAGGAACAGCTGCAGCGTTTTATCCATCTCGATGGTGGCTGCTATCCGCCATCCCTGAGGGGTCTTGACGATTTTAGGTATGCGGATTGTAAATGTTTTGCTCGAATCGATGAGTTCTATGCGGAGTTCATTGCCCCAGTGCTGGATGAGATCGTCGAGTTCAGGCGTGGCAAGTTTTCCGGCGAGGTTTCTGCCTTTGCCAAGACGGAATTCGGCAAGGCGAAGGCGTGTCGAAAGCCCGCCGATGGGTTCTTCGGCTTCGAGTGTGGGAGCAAACAGTGTCCACAAAACTTCACTCTTGTTGACGATTTCTGCCGCCTGTTTGGCTGCGCCTTCAAGCGGCATGTGGATCAATGTCGAGAGCTCTTCGCCAGAGATAAACATCGACTCGTAAGCACTGCGGTCGTGATCGACGAAGGCATGGAAAAGCGCATACCCCAAATCTTCGGGCGCGATATTTATCATTGTGGGCGGGAGTTCTTCTTCTTCAGCCTGTGATGTCGGGGGGAGCTCTGTGTATATGAGCGGGCGCATGGGCGGCTCATTGCTGCTCATGTGGCGTTCGCAGGCGCACAAAAAGAGCGAACCAAGGCAAAATGCCAGAATCAATGAAACGAACGTTCTCATTGGGCAAAGATCCGTTCAATGAGTTTGTCGACGAAGGCGTGTGCTTCGGGGCATGATTTGGCTGCGTCGTAAACGGCTTTCATTTCGGTTTTTATCTTGACTCTGTCCTGAGGGGAAAAGTTTGCTGGACTCAAGGTTTTGAGTGCTTCGGAGGCCGCCCGAAGATTGCCGTCTTCCAATTGAATGGACGCCACTTTGGGACAGGGGGTATTTTCGAGTTTGGAACGTACTTCGTGAAGCAGGTTAAAAAAGGGGGTCAGACGAGAAATGTCGAGAAAATGCGCGGAATCTGGGATGAGGCATTTCTCATATTCCTGCTTGAACTGTGGGCACTGATTCACCCAAAGCAGAATCTTTTCGAGTGATGTCGCGATGGACTGGTACTGGGAATCGGGCAAGGAGGATGGCGAAAGCACCTGGAATGCGGTAATGGCATCCGAACAAGTCTGGGCAGGAATCTGGGAAAACTTTTGTGCAGAGGTTTCACAGTTTACATTTTCGATGGACTTGAGGGCATAATTTAAAAATGTTTGTATATCCTGGAGGGATTTTCCGGAATCCTGTGGTTTTGGGTCAATCTGTGTCTGAACAGCCATCCTCGAAAGTTTGTTCACAAAGCTATCCTGAACCGCTGGACATTGGGATGATAGTTGATTAATTTGATCGAATTTTTCTCCAATTTGATTTAAAAGTGCTTGATCCTTAAGTGTTTTTATTTCTTCAAATGCTGCGTCGAACTCATTTTTGGGGATATCATCGAGTGCTTTCCGGGTTTCATCACACGAAGGCAGTTGTGATGCCGCCAGTACTTTATCGAGAAAATGGCTCAAATCCTGGGCATGAACCACAGACGGCAGCATGAGGAGTGTCAAGATGATAGGGAGAATGCTGATTTTCATTGTGGGCTCTTTTTATGAATTCGTAATTCGTAATGCGTAATTCGTAATTGGAATACAAAACTCAAGGGCGACTCTGAAGCTAAAAAACTTCATTTTAGGAATAAATTAGAGAACTCATTGCTCATTGCTCATTGTGAATGCCATTTCATTGAACTTCAGAACGGGCCTTGAGTTTTGCCTCCCAATTATCAATTATCAATTATCAATTATCAATTGTTATTAAAGAGTCTCCCTTGAGTGTTGCATTCCAATTTCTCATTTCTCATTTCTCATTTCTCATTGCACATTATTCAATGCTCGTCTTTCCATCCTTTCCGGTAAGAAACGAAACGGTTTTGCCGTCGAGTCGAATAAAGAGATTGCGATGTTCAGAGGGTTTGCTGAACTTTGAAAAATTGATTTTAGATTGTTTGAGTTCCTTTCTTTTCGAGTTAACCGAATCGAAATAGGGTTTGAGATCTTTTCCCGGTTCGACCCAGAGTGCGTCAATTCCGGGGTAATAGATGGCCGTAGGAAAATCTTTAGAAGTCAATGTCCATGAGGCACAGGAAGGATTTTCGGGTGCTTCCAGATATTTGGCAATGCCTTTAAGCATATTGCATTCGGGGGCATCTGCCCACTTGAGATGAATCGGCTCTGTCCTTGGGGCTGCGTCCTGCCATGCTGTGAGGATTGGGGATTGAGTGGCTTTGGCCAGGGATTCAAAAGCATCAGCCGGTGGAAGGGTAGCGATGACTTTATCTGCAGATGATGTGACAGAGAATTGGAATTCCATTGCGTCGGCAAGTTTCAGGGTATAGCGAGCCATCAGGCTGCTGCAGTCGGGGCTTTTGGCCTGATTGCAGGCAACCTCGGGAGGAGAAAGCTTTGCAATGGCAGATTCAATGGGCGCAATGGCTTGTGCGAAAGTTTCATCTGACCGGAATTTGGCGTCAAACCAAAGAGTTGGGCTTTTGCCTGTTGCTGCAGAAAACCCCTCAGGAGGTGTTTCGAGCGGTTTTTCGATCATGAGCATGCCGGCAGTTTCGCCCACTTTGAGTGCAATGCCCGAATCATTCAATGCCTTTTGCAGTGCCTGTCCCAATTCACCGGTACTTTGAATAAAAAATTGGCCATCGATGATAATATTGAAGGGTGCAGCATTGAGGCAATTGGAGATGGAAATTATCTGATATTTTTTCTGATTCCTTGTGAATTCAAGGCGGTATTCAGGCATATTTTCCTGATGGCGGCATGTGTAATAGCCATCTGCCGGAATCAGATTGGCATCTGCGGATGTGATCAATGCTTCGAGTGCCCGAACAGCTTCTTCCGAAATGTCTCGGTTTTGCAGACGCCACGCGGTTTTCCCGTCTTCCGACTGATAGTGTTTCCAGTTGGCATACGTATTTTTTTGTGCTGCTCCGGGATGCATACGCACAAATGAAATGGCATCCTCTGGAATTTCTTTCCAAACGACCTCTGGGGCAACAGGTTCTGGTGCGGGATTGTTGTCCCCTTTTTGACATGATGTTAAAAAAAGTACTGATAAAACAACAAGTAAGATGGTTTTTTGCATAATAATTGTCTGTTTTAGATTTAATTCATATTATGAAAAACTTGGTTCAGAATTTCTGGCAAATCGGGGCTATATACTTGGGAAGGTGCTGCACATATCGTAAAAATGAGCATTTTTCCCTGGGCAGGCAGCAGACTGAGTGCGCAGCGCCGGTCGATGCCATTCTCTGAACCTGTAAAATCGGCATTGTAAAAAGTTAGTTTGGGGCATTTTTTATTGCCGCATTCCGTTTTTTCCTCGGTTTTGCTGACTTTTGCATCTGAGACACCAAGTTGACTGGCCGCAGATTGAATGATGCCGGATGCCATCGAGGATTCGTCGAGTTGTTTGGGCAGTGTGAGCAAATCGATAGTGAGGACGGCTGGTGCGTGCGTTCGCGTTTCTGTGACGACAAGTCGTTTCTGTGACTCATTTTCCTGGGCATCCCACATAAAGGGGAGTGTCAGGTTACCAAGTGTTTTCGAGACAAATGGCTGATTTATCTGAACCTGAATGGTTTCTTCGGTGGGATTGGGCTGTGTAACCTGAGAATCTGCAGGTGTTTGGGCGAAAACTGTGACGGGCATCAGGATAACGCCCATGAGTGCGATAATTCTTAATAAGCGCATAGATTTATTTCTTCGAAAAGGCGCCGCTTTTCTACGAATACGCGTCGCCTGCGCGGCCTATGGGCATAAGCCCATACGGCGCGCAAATGATTAGAATGTGACAACGAGATTGGCAGAGGCCGAATCCTGAGAAACACCAAAGGAAGGCGTAAAGCGAATTGCCTGCGAATTATCATTGTTTCGTGGGAGCACCCGATCCAAAATGAACAAAACTACGCCAGCCGTCGTTGCTATCATGCCAATACTCGCCAGTGCCAGACCGCTCTTGTATTTAGTTTCGTTGCGTTCTAAAAATGGCCCCTCATTGTTAAGGGTAAACTCATCATTGGAATTGGCGACGAGTGCAGTTCCGGTAATGGTGAAAACAAGGCCTACGCCGGATGTGACAACGCCGGACCAGAACATCGCACCAAGCGGTCTTTCTGAATCGACGGTTACGGCATCACTCACGCGTGACTTTGCCGACTCCGTTTTATCCGAATTGGAAACATCGTTCCCAGTGGGGAAGAGGCCGCTGGAGTCACTGTGGTGCATTTCGATGACGATATTCTTCATGATCTTGTCATCGGGATTGATCGTGACGGTTCGCTGTTCGGGCGTATACTGCTCCGCCATCGCGACGAGGGTGTGCTCACCCACTTTGAGTTCATGAGTTGCCGTGCAGGGAACGGGATCGGCTTCATCAATGCTGAGCATGGCATTGTCCGGCACACAGGTGACTTTGATTTTTCCCGTCCGGTCTTTGCACTGTTTGGAAAGATCTTCGATGAATGCCTTGACTTTTTCGGCGCTTTCTGCAGATGACAGCGCATATTCCCGATAGTATTCGAGGGCATGTTCACAGTCACCCATCATGTGGTAGCATCTGCCGATGTTGTAGGTCACATCGGGGATATTGTTGAGAGCCTTGGCCTTCTGGAAAGATTCAATCGCGGCTTTATATTCGTCGGGGTTGGATGCACCCGCTTTGTAATGGGTGACACCTTCCATGATGTATTTTTCGAACTGCTCCTGATTGGCGAGTTCGGCATGCGCAATACAGGGAACGAGCGCCAACATGGCTGCCAATAAAAGGGATCGTGTATGGTACATGGTTTTAATTCCTAATGAAGAAGGAGAGGATTCGGCCAGTTTCGATATGCGTTCTGGCAACATCCTCGGGTGAGTTCGCAATGATCATGCCAGTCCTATTTGGCAAACTTATTCTGACAGGATCCCAGTGTGATGCGGGGCTGTTCTGGCTGGATGAGCGAGCTTTTGCTGTAGCAGGCAGCGGATTTGCTCACATAATCGAGCATGACCTTTTTGATAACTGGGCCTTTTTCGATCACATTGACTTTGCCCAAACCGGCGAGATGATCGTCGCCGCCTTTGATGAGAAAATCACTTGTGGCAATTTTGTAGGTTTTTTCGGGATCGATGGGCTGACCGCCTATGAGAATATTGTCACACAGACAGTTGTTTTCCCATTCCTCGATCTTGCCGTCGTCATTGAGATCCTCGGGATTTTTGCATCCTTCCTCGATTTGGTAGGATACTCCTGCTACCTGGTCGGTGCCGTGTTTGGTACTGGAGCTGATTTTGAGGGTTTTTATGATGTCTGAACCCTTGATCTCGGCCAGGTACAGAAAGTTGTCAAACGGCATGAGGGAATTGAGATTTTCGCGATAGAGCTTTCCTTTGGGGATGTCTATGCGTATGCCGCCAGCATTTTGAAGGGCAATATCGGCCTGGGGGTAGTAGCTGCGCATTGAATCGGCAACTAGGTTTCCCAACGGGCATTCGCCGACATAATTGCGTTCGACGTCCTCCGAAAAACAGCCCACTACGTCGCAGCGATTTTCCTTCATTTGGGATTCGTATTTGGCGACGATATCGGCACCCGTCTGGCTGGGCATGAGCATTTCACCGCCAATGAGGATGGGGTTGAGTGCCTTTTTTTCTTCGCCGCAGGCGACGTCCATCGGCTCATGGACGATCTCGTGTTTCCTGATAGAATTGCGATCAAGGTGCAAACCGTCCTTGTCCCCGACGAGCGTCATGGTCGTGATTTCACGGCCGCCATTGTAGTTTTCTATAATCGTTAAATCGCCTTCGTGGGCAATGAAGCTCTTATGTGAATGGGCAGCCAGAATCAGGTCGATATGTTTTTTGATTTCCTCCGGAAGGGCAAGTATTTCGCCGATTTCCCCATCGAAAGGCACATCGGTGACGGTGGCGCCGCCTTCGGGCAGTGGCACCGGCAATCCCGTAATATGGGCATCGACAATGAGAAAATCCGGTTTCTGGGCGACGATCTCCGGAATGATTTCGCGCAGCGTTTCTGCCGGAGATTTAAATTCCAATCCTTCGACGTTGGCGGCAATCGTTGCCATAGGGGTCTCTGTGGCAAGAACGCCGACGACCGCAATCTTATAGGGGCCTTTTTGAATAAAGACGTATGGCTTTAAATTATCGAACGGCCAGGGATCGCGATTGTCCTCTTTCGAAATGACGTTCGCATTGACCCATGGGAAATGACTCGCTTCGATCGCTTCGCGCAATGCCCCGCGCGCAGAATCGGGATATTTTACCCCAGGACCGTAATCAAATTCGTGGTTACCCAAGGTAGATACATCAATTTTAAGCGCATTCATCATCTCTATCATTCCAAGCCCTTTGGCTTCGTTGAATGGCATAGCACCCTGAAACATGTCCCCGCCATCGATCACCATCGACAATCCATCCCCTCTGAGCTTTTCAACACTCGCCATAAAGGCAGGCAGACCGCCGCGTGCTGTGCCATCCTGTTTGACGGATTCATAAATGGCAGAATGAAAATCACTCCATGACAGGAGCTGAACGCTCGGATAAGTTTCGGTGGATGCCGGCGATTCAACTTGGGCTTTTTGGGTTGAGGCACAACCGACAAGTGAAAAAATAAGCGTTGTTCCGATAATTGCTGATGAAATACGTGTCATTTGATATCCTGTTCAGGTCAAGGTTGGTCGGTTATGAGCGAAAAAAGAGTCACCGAACTACGTTCATTTATGACTCTAACATAAGCCACAAAAAAATGCCATTTTCCTGAATCTTGACAACTATAATGATAACCAGTTAGAAGGCAGTCGCGCACGTGGTACCGGAAATTATATTCTGGTTTTCACATCGCGTTTTATTAGATTTGGCCATGAATGTGGTCTGGGAGGATACCCTGACTTTGACATGTAACGACACATGAATGGATTTTCTGTGAAGTTGGCCACAATACCGTCCGAGGAATGATTATGGACACAAGAACTTTTCTTTTTACGAGTGAATCCGTTACTGAGGGACATCCTGATAAAATGGCCGACCAGGTGAGCGATGCCATCTTGGATGCCATTATTTCACAGGACAAGCATTGCCATGTTGCATGCGAAACCCTGCTAAAAACAGGCATTGTCATCGTCGCAGGCGAAGTCACAACTTCTGCATACGTCGATATTCAGAGCATTGCCCGCAATACCATTAAGAAAATTGGATATAATAGTTCACTCAAAGGCTTTGATTATGAGACATGTGGCGTACTCGTAGATGTCGAAGCACAGAGCCCCGATATCAATCAGGGCGTTGATCCTGGCAAAGGTGTCGTCGCCGAACAGGGTGCCGGTGATCAGGGGTTGATGTTTGGATTTGCTTGTGATGAAACTCCGGAACTGATGCCTGCTCCTATCATGTATGCCCATAAATTGACGCGCCGTCTCTCCGAGGCTCGCAACAATGAGGAAGTCAGTTTCCTGCGCCCGGACGGTAAGAGCCAGGTCACTGTGCGCTATGCAGATGGCAAAGTTCAGGCCATTGATGCCGTGGTCGTTTCGACACAGCACAGCCCCGATGTTTCTGAAAAAGATCTGCATGAAGCAGTCATGGAACTCATCATTAAAAAAGCACTTCCCAATGAGCTTTTGAACAAAGATACCAAATTCCACATCAATCCGACGGGACGCTTTGTCATCGGCGGACCTCAGGGAGACTGTGGACTGACGGGACGCAAGATCATTGTCGATACCTATGGCGGCATGGGACGCCATGGCGGCGGTGCGTTCTCTGGAAAAGATCCTTCCAAAGTCGACCGCTCTGCATGCTATATGGCTCGATATATCGCAAAAAATGTCGTAGCCGCCGGTCTTGCACGTCGCTGCGAAGTACAACTCGCCTATGCCATCGGCGTTGCAGAACCCGTTTCGGTTCTCGTCAACACCTTTGGAACTCATACCATCCCCGAAGAAGAAATCGAACGACGCGTGCGTCGATGCTTTGAACTCAAACCCGCCGGTATTATTCGATCCCTCGATCTGCTTCGACCTATATACTCGCCAACCGCAAGTTTCGGGCATTTCGGACGAACTCCAGAAAATGGACTCTTCACTTGGGAACGACTGGATAAGGTTGACGCACTCAAAGGTTAGTTTTGCAAGACACTATTAAAACCGGGAGTTTTCCCGGTTTTTTATTGCCTGATAAATTTTGTGCTTTGAATTTTATTCTAAAAATGACGCAAAAATGACGCACGTTGACGCAATAATAATTATTTTTTAAAAATTATTATCAAAAAAAAGTACGCATGCGTGTCTAATTTTCTGGATTTTCATCATGAAATCATTAAAATATAGTTCGCCTTCGGGTGAATACTATTGCACAAGAGACGTTTGGTGCATCCATGTGTTCATGCCATGTCGCATTGGTGATGTTTTTACGCAGCCATAGACTGGCTTTGATTAAAAAGGATTGACAATATGAAAAAGAATAAATGGCTGTTTGCTCTTCTGATTGGTGCCACTGCTTTTACAGCCGCATGCGCGGATGATGCAGGTAAAGGTGGAGATAAAGATAAAGTTGAAGAACCTGCGGAAATTGTCAAAAGTGTAAGCTACTACCTGCAGAGTCAGAAAAACCCATGTGCACTTGAGCTCGAAACCAATCAGGCTGGGCAGATTATCGTCAGCCTTTCATCTCTGGAAGAGGGAAGCTTTCAGATGGCCGTCGCCCCGAATATGACCATTTCGGCTTCGACGTCGAGCCCACTGTTTACACTTCAGGACGGTAATGCCTCCATGGCATCGATTGCAACAGGAGCTGATGGCTCTGTGACCCTTCGGGTTCAGGCCGGAAACATTGCTGGCAATGGCACAATCGTATTTTCCGTCGATCCATCTTTAAATTTAAAAATGGCTTCCGGATATGAAACCGTCACCTGCTCTGTCACGGTCAAGGAACCGGGACATGTCATCAACCCCGATCCCATTATCAACCCCGATCCGATTGTTCAGCCAGATCCCATCGAAGATCCTGCCGACGAAAAGAAAAATTACGACTATACCGTCGAAATGACTTATGGCGGAAAGGCCGATCTCGCCATGGTCGAAGCACTCGTTTTCAAAGGCAAAACATGCGCCGATTTGAACGATGATCTGACTGTCGCAAAAGTGGGCGATCTCAAAGGCGATGCCGAAAAACAAGCTTCTCTGATTAAAAAGAAAGTCGAAGATATCGCTTTGACGTTCACATTCGAAGAAGAAGATAAAGTCGATTATGCTGTTGTCGCCCGTGCCATCGAAGGAAAAAACTACGTGGCTGCCGGATGTGAGGATGGCATGAATCGCGATAATAATAATATCATCGTCCAGCTGGATGAACTCTATGAACCACCCGCACTCGATTACAGCGGGACATTTGCACTGACCAGCCAGTTTAATGCACTCTCACTGTTGCCACATGCTGAGGCCCAGTACGATGATAATGGTAAAGAGTTGCCGGTTAAGTTTGCCAATATGCTTTTGGGCGATTGGATTCAGTTCGCCCTCAATTTCCTGAGCAATCCAGAACAGGAAATCCCAAAACTCATTTCTGAACAGGTTTTGCCTTTATTGCTTGATGCCGAATGGTTCAAGAGCATTGTTCAAAAATACATTGGTATAGAACTGACTTCAGAGCAAATTGCAACATTGCTTGAAACATTTGGTATTAACAAAATTATTACAGATTATCTCGGACAACTCACCGGACAACTCGATTGGTGGTCTACGGCCACAGGGGCTGTCGAAATTGTCAACAATCTTGCAACAAATTTCACGCTGTATGGTAATTTCATCAGTGAAAATAAGGAATTGAACGATCAAAATGTTCTGACCAATGTCGGTCATAATTATTCTTCCTTATTATATCACAATGGTAATTTCGGCGATTGTAAGCTCGGTAAGGGCTTTTCGAAAGATGCAAATGGGAAAAATATCTGCGAAGTATCCATCTCTTCACTCGATAAATCCCATTCTGTCAGCGGTTCCTTCGATGCTACCTTCTCTGAAGTTGCGGATGGATCCGGAACTGTCAATATCGCAAGTCACTCCCTCAAGTTGGCTTATGGTAAGCTGATTTATGCGGCTCTCGTTCAGATTCTGCCCCAATTTATTAGCGTTCCAAGTAGTGTTAAGATGGACACTTTAGGCAATATCGTTGCCTATTTCATCGGTTCGCTCCTGGTCAATATCAATAATAAAGATCTCGAAGCGAGTGATGAAAAATATATCAGTGAGGCTTATGGGTGCGATGCTATCGGACAAAGCATTGCAAATATGCTCAAGAATATTGATGCCATTAAGAGCTTCGTCGATTTGCTAGGTGCTACTACGGTGACGACGCTGTGCAACACGGGGGTGTCTGCCCTCGATGGCCTCATTGATACTCAACTCGACAAACTCTCGGTTTCGAGTGATGCGGTGGCATTCTCCTCCGAAAATTGCAAAGTTCAATATGTTTTGGACGATCACAACACGCCCACGAATATCGCCTATTTCGGCGTCGATGAACACAAGTGGGGGTCGACCGTCACGAGCAAAGATCTCTGCAAATGGAAAGTTTCCATTACCACCAAGTCTACGGACGCTGACGGCAACGAGACTTCCAAAGTCAAAGTGATCGATGGTAAATTCTGGGCAGTTGGCAGCATGGATTAATCTGTACTGCGAAGTTAAGCTCGATAAGTCATGAAGCCGGGAAGTTTTGTCCCGGCTTTTTTTTGTTTGGGGCGCTGCTATTGGCCGTTCGGCCAATACGCTCGCGCCTGCGCGGCTAACTGCGTTACGCCGCGCATGTGTTTGGACAGTGAACACTCAAAAATAAGTATTATTTTCTCTAAATATCCAGTATGAATAAGCTCCGCTCACTGCAAAAAGTGAGACTATAACAATGACTCAGATTGATTGCTTTTCTTTGAGCTCAAAAGAAAAGGTTTCACCCTAAAAAAGAGATAAACTATGGCAATGCAGGCCGCCTCTGGCGTCATGGCCGATATCAATATTACACCGCTCGTCGATGTCATGCTCGTCTTGCTCATCATCTTTATGGTGGCGGCACCCGTGATGGAAAAAGAACGCGCCAAAAAAGAACTTCAGCAGGACAGGGACAACCAGCAGCGCCTCGTCGCACTCAATTTGCCCGCGCTCGATAATACCGGCGCAGCTGCAGATCAGGGCAGAACCGTCACGCTCAAAATTACGTCATCTCTCGTCAGCACTTTCGATGGCAAGGGCGTTTCGGATTGCTCGGCACATAAGGATGCTTTCGATAAGAAAAAGTGGCAGTCCTGCTTTGATGCTATCGAAAGTGCCGTGCGCGACAATCCCGAAGCCAAAGAAAATGGTGTCATCGTCGATGCCGATCCAGAGGTGAAGTTTGGTTTCGTCGTTGGTGTTATGCATCGGTTGCATAAAGCCAATATCGAAAAGGTTTCGATGTTTCCCAGATAGAGCTTGTTTTTTGAGATAGGCCGTATTTTGATTATTCACTATTCACGATTCACAGACTATTGACTTAGGTTCCTCATTTCTTTAGTTTCTTTTGAGTACATCTTATAATTACGAATTACGAATTACGAATTATATAAGTGAATACGCCATAGTGAATAACGCATAACACTCTTCCAAGTTTTTATAATGCTCCAGAAAATCGCCATTACCATCGCTAGTTTTTTCACATTCGGCAGTCTTGCATACGCCCAGGAAGTCGTGACTCTCGAAAGAGCATTGGAACTTGCCAGAGAAAACAGCCCGCAGATTCATGCGCAGGATTATGCCATCGAAGCGGCCGAAGCACAGCTCTCTGAAGCAAAATATTATTGGACGCCAAAATTTGAATTTAAATCTACCTTTGGCCCGATGCCAAAAGAGAAGGATATTACGGCGAGTGAAGATGATATCTGGGATAACTTCTTCGATAGCTGGGGATTTACGACGCGTAATTATCTCGATTTTTGGTTCCCCATTTTCACTTCTACAAAAGTATATCATACACACGAACTCGCAAAAATTGGCTTGGATGTCGAAAAATTACGAAAAGAAAATGAAATATTAAATGTCGAATATGATGTTTCGAGAGCATATATCGGGCTTCAATTGGCAAATGCTGCTCAGGATGTCATTAAAGAGGCCGAAGGATATGTCGAACGTATTCAGAATGAATATAATAAATTGATGGAAAGTGGCTCTGACGCCGTTAAAGAGACGGATCAATATCGTATTGATATTGCATACTCAAATCTGCTTCGCTTGAAAAATGAAATCGCTGCCAAGCGCGATTATGCAGAACATGCCCTGAGTGTTCATACCAAATTGCCACTTCCAATCGCTGTGAGTGAAATGAATTTCGACAAGGAAGAGATTTCTCTCAAACCTTATGAAGATGTCCTTGCGATTGCTCATGAAAATCGCGGTGATCTCAAATTGTTGGCCCAGGGGGAGGCTGCTGCTGATTTACAGGCAAAACTCGAATGGCTCAATTGGTGGCCCGATTTTGTGATTGCTGGTGAGGTCTATTATAAATTCAGCAATGCCGTGCCTAAACTCGAAACAGAAAACTTCTTCTTAAAAGATTCCTATAATGGAAAAGGTTTTGCGCTCGGGTTTATGATCAAATGGAATCTCGATCCCGTGCGTCAGGTCTTTAAAGTGCGCCAGGCAGATGCCAAAGCTGAGCGAATGCGCGCACAACGTGAGCTGGCTATCGCTGGTATCGATCTCGAAGTCTCCGAGCAATATCAAAAAACGGCCAATTTGCTCGCCAATATCGAAATTACACACAAGTCTCGTCGATCTGCCAAGCGCTTTTTAACCAATGAACTCATGAATTACGAAGCCGGTGACGGCGATGTCAATGATATGATTTCTGCCCTGACGACTTATATTGAACAGCGATCCATGTATTTGCAGGCTTTGCATGATTATCGCGTTGGGCTCGTCAAACTGCAAAAAACCGTAGGCAGTGCTGATCTCATTAGCAACGAATAACGAGTTTGTGAGCCATGGATGATATGTTTTCTTCTGCGCGTCAGATGCGCAGAAAACGCCTGTATGGCTATCTTTGCGGCATTTTATCCGGCGTTGCTTACGGTACGAATCCTTTGTTTGGATTGCCATTGTTGCGCGATTATCAAATGTCCGTAGATACGGTATTGTTTTATCGCTATGCCTCTGCTGCTGTTTGTATGTTCATTTTGTGCCTGTTTAGACAAAAATTCAGGCGTGTTTCGGGAAAACAATTATGGCTTTTGTTACTGCTCGGCGTCTTCTTTGCCATGAGCAGCTTGCTGTTGTTTACTTCCTACCATTATATCCCTTCGGGAATTGCCACTACAATTATATATACAGAACCTGTTTTGGTCGCTTTAATTATGGTGGCTTTGAAAAAATATCCTTCGTGGCAAAAGTGGATTGCAATTGCGATGTCTTTTGTCGGTGTAGTACTGCTTTGCCATCCGGATGCATCTGCCGAATATCATTGGCAGGGATTTATTCTGGCCTTTTTGTCGGCGCTCTCTTATGCATTCTATCTCGTTATCGTCAACTGCAGCAGGCGAATTAAAACGATTTCTGCTTCATTCCTGAGCTTTATCACACTTGCGGTAGGGAGTTTCATATTTCTGGCCCATTCCTGGCCAGAGGGTATTGCGATGATCCCCGATTTTAAAGCATTTGGCTTGGTTTTGGGATTGGGCTTGGTGCCGACCATCGGCTCTCTTGTGACGATGACTTATGCTACCCGTACTGTCGGGGCTACGACCACCGCTGTTTTGGGGGTCATGGAGCCCATCACCGCCATGTGCATCGGGATTATGCTGTTCGGCGAACCGCTCACCGTTTATATTATTTTGGGATTTGTGATTACCGCAACAGCCATTATATTTATGACTTATACAGACAAAAAAGCGGCAACTTCTGCAGAGGACTGACGCATCAGCTTCTTTTCGTTTAATAAGGTTTACTCAATTTGGGTTTGTTTTGATCCGCTGATGTATCGGCACAATACGATCAATGCCTACCAAATCACCGAAAAGCATCTCGTGGGTGAGGGTCTATGCGAACGTGGTTGATTACGATTTGCTGAGCTCTATCATGAGTTGTCTTTTTGCGTTTTGATTGCGCGTGCCTATCTCGCTTGCGCTCGATACGGCTCGCGTGCTCGCCTTGGCACGTGTCACGGAGACTGTGAAATAAGTTGTAGGTTAATGTTGTTTTGAGGAACTGATAGCATTAAGCCTTCGGCTCTTTTGGCTTATAAATTGATTGACGTTTGCGTTCATTATTGCGAAAATCTTAGCCTTTTTGCGACAATGGAGGAAGCGA
>DGWW01000022.1 GCA_002395385.1 Myxococcales bacterium UBA4248 | reverse complement strand
AATTAAAGAGATTTCAAGTTTTTTGGAAAAAAGATTTCGAGTATTTGTTACTACTCAGCCACTACACGAAGCCCGTAGGGCTTCAAGATTTGTAGCCCCCGGTTGGAGCCGTAGGCGACTACCGGGGGATTAGATGACTAAATAAATAAGATCCCCGTAGGGGATCAATATAGAACACCTACGGCGTTCAAAACATAATAATATCTTTCTGATCCCCCCGGGTAGGCCCTCGCCAACTGAAGCCTATTGATATTGAACGCCTACGGCGTTCATTTACCGGCTGAATAGTTATAGTATTTTGGAAAAAAAAGAAGCATACGCTAGGACTGAATCGTTATCGCTCATACAACAGAACCAAACTTAATTGCATTCAGGCGGAAAATAACCCGATGGAATAGACGAGCCCAATTTCGCGATATCTGATTGACTTGATCCCGCATTTCTTGCAATGACCCATCCTGTATGTTTAGCATCCCCTTCTGTGTAGCACCATATTTTATTACTCACAATCTCGTCATGACAATATTTTATAGTACCCGAGCTGACTGTATAATTTGTTTTATCCGAATTAACGCCTTTGAATATAGCTAAATTGACTCCTGAAGTGAAAGAAACGGGTAACTGCATCGCTTTTGTAGCGGGAACAAAGCCTTTTTGTCGATTCACGAGAACAATATACCACGTATTCCCATCACTATCCGTCGTTTTCCCATAGATATCTGGCGTATGATATCTTATAAATCCCCCTATGGTGGTTGCTGAACTTTTGGGCTCGCTCTTTACTTCTGTTTGATAATTATCATTAGCCGTTGCGGTAATAATAATCTTACCACCACTTACTACACAATCATCATTACATAAAACGGTACGGTTATCGCAGGTTATCGGATTACATTTTTCAGACGTACATTCATATCCTGTTTTACAATCAGCTTTTGAAGTACATTCAACACATGCGTTTTTAGCTGTATTGACCTTTTTGTCGCCACATTGCACACACGCGTTTGATGCATCGCAGTAGGCATTTGTACCGCAATGTTCGTGCGTTAAACATTCAACACATGCGTTTTTAGCTGTATTGACCTTTTTGTCGCCACATTGCACACACGCGTTTGATGCATTGCAGTAGGCATTTGTACCGCAATGTTCATGGGATATGCATTGCACGCAATTGCCCGCAAGGTAATACGTGCTGGCGGGACAAGGCTGACACGTATTCGCCGTGCATATCAGTTCGCCAGAGCACGGTTTGGTTTCGGAGCATTCAGGCTCTGGGGGCGCGTCGACGCACACATTGCTTTGGCAAATCTTTCCTACGGCGCAGTCCGCATCTGAAGAGCATTCCGGCTCGATGACCACGTCGACACACACATTGCTTTGGCAAATCTTTCCTTCGCCGCAGTCAATGTCTGCAGTACATTCTAATGGTATGTCAGGATCAACACACATGCCGCTTGAACAAATCTCACCACTCGCGCAGTCGTCATCTACTAGGCATTCGATTGGCGTATATGGTTCAGTACAAATGCCACCTGAGCAGACCAAACCTTCTGCGCATTCCTCATCGCCAGAGCATGTGGTGAAATATTCCGTGCAAATGTCATCTGAGCAAACCCAGCCTTCCGGGCAGTCCTCATCGCCAGAGCATTCGATGATGGGTTTAGAGCAAATGTCATCTACACAAACCCAGCCATCCGGGCAGTCCTCATCGCCAGAGCAATCAATGGCATGTTCCGTGCAAAGTTCATTCACGCAAACCAAACCTTCCGCGCAGTCCTCATCGCCTGTGCATTCGGGTTTCGAGACAGGTTCAGAGCAATTGCTGTCTAAGCAAACCAGACCCTCCGCGCAGTCGTCATCGCCAGAGCACTTCTTCGCAGCTGGTATGCATTTTCCCGCATCACACGTTTCATCTTTTTTGCAGTTGCATTCCGTGTTTGTTTTGTCCAAGCACTTTTGATTGACGCAAATCTGATGTTCTGGGCAATCGCAGGTGTTGTCCGTTTCGGAGGATGAACGGCATGGAAAATTTTTAGCCTCTGCTTCTCCCAGCGATACATTGATTGCACAAAAATTCCTGTCAGCTTCATCTGTCAAACAATACTCGGCATCCACTGGGCAAGTCTGGCTGCCGGACAATTCTGCGTCATCTGCGCATTCTACAATGGTTTTCCCTGACTCATCATTGCGTACTAAAAAAACATAATCAGGGCAGTAGCGGCCGGTTTTCTCGATGGACTCAAGCGTACATCCGAATATGGGGAGTATCGCAACAAAAAAGAAGAGCGATTTAAACGTGTTTTGTCTGCAGGGTTTCATAATAATATCGCACTCCTCGCACTTTCCCCATGTCGTAAAACACATAAGCTGAGTGCTCTTGCCCAGATGGCTATTTGCGTTGTTCGAGAGGTCTTCATCGTACTCGCTCGCAACATCTTACGAGCTGCCCACAAAACAAAAAATATACCCTTTTTTTTGCGAGATTCCAATTATTTCGACAAAACTCGAAGAGATTGAGGGTTACTACTCAGCCTGGGTTCTGTTCGGACCCCGCTAAAGCGCTGAGCCTTTTGGAATCCACAATCATTTATTGTTTTTTCATCACTTTTCGTAAACCCAGCCAACATATCTCTCGATGGGGACCCTCCCCACGGTGTACGCAAAGTCGTGAGACGAAGAACGCCGTAGGCGTTCTGGCGAGTAGCCCCCGGTTGGTGCGTAGCACCTACCGGGGGATCATGGGCTCGCCAAAAGCCCTACGGGCTTTATATAATGCATTATCTGCGAACTATGCGTACACCATGGGTCTCTCCTCCGTTACGACTCAGCCGGTAAATGAACGCCGTAGGCGTTCAATATCAATATCCCCCGGCTACGCCGGGGGGATCAGAACGATATTATTATGTTTTGAACGCCGTAGGTGCTCAATACTGATCCCCTACGGCTTCGTGTAGCGGCTGAGCTGTAACCCTCCCCCATCTCTCTACGGTATTTGTATTGACTTTAGCCTCAGCTCCTACAAACCTGCTAACATTCGTACCAAAAAAGTGAACATCGTTAGATGCGAACAAATCCGTTTGTTAAAACATACAAGGCTGGTGGCTGAGTCGTAACAGTAACTGGCTGCAAAAATAAACGTTTCTTGATTTTGCATGATTTGAGGCTATAGTTACTTCTATTGGAAAGGGAACAATTTAGTTTCCTTCTTTTTTTTGTCGTTTTGATGATGGAGAAAATATGAAAACATCACACATTGCTTTAGCGCTCTTATTGGCTTTGGGTGCTGCTCCGATGATTGGGTGCGGTGACAGCGACAATGATAATTCTTCTCAGACCGGCACAAACCCTGGAACAGATCCCGGCACAAACCCTGGAACAGATCCCGGCACAAACCCGGGAAACCCTGGTGAGTTGACGCGCTCTGTCAAATCAGACAAAGCACGCGCTGAATCCAAGATTAGCGATGCGGATCTTAAGGATTTTGTTAAAGGCCAGTATGATTTGAATTACGAAATCATGCGCGAAAGTGGTGATGATATCGTCAAGAAGAATGCGATGATCTCGACATACAGCATCCAAACAGCGCTTGCAATGGTATGGGCCGGTGCCGATGGTGAAACTGCCAGCGAGATGAAATCGGTTCTGCATTTTAACGACCATGCCCATGAAGCTCTGAATAAAATCGACAAAACCATTATGGGGCTGAATAAGCCTGCGCTCGATAGTGAATATGAAAAAGCCGATGCCATTGAAGTCAGCACCGCGAACGATCTCTATTTGTCCCCGGGACACAAATGGGCTGCGGCGTGGCTCGATGAATTGGCTGCCAACTATGGTGCCGGCGTCACCGAAATGAATTTTGCCGCTGACCCCGAAAAAGCGCGTCAATATATCAATGATGCTGTGAGCAATGTGACGCATGAACGCATTAAGGACTTGATTCCTGCTGGCGCCATTCTGGAGAATACACAGTCGGTCATTACAAATGCCATTTACTTTAAAGCACCCTGGAATAATGAAGTCACCAAGAGTGAGGAAAAACTCAACTTTAACAAGGCCGATGGTAGCAAAGTCCAGGTGGATATGCTCGTGAATGCAGGTCATCTTGAATATGTTCAGGGTGATAATTATCAGGCAGTTGTCGAATCTTTGCGCGATAGCGCATTCAAAGTGATGTTCATTCTGCCCGAAGAAGGCCAGTTCGATTCTGTGATGGCATCTATGAATGGTGAAAAAGTACTCGGTATCTTCGATGCACTCAAAACCGATAAAACAATTAGACTAAAGTTCCCGGTGTATCAGTTTACAACTTCTCTCTCTGTTGAAGAGCCACTGATGAAATTGGGCATGAAACTGCCATTTGGTGGGGATGCCGATTTCTCAAAAATGACAGAAGATAATAATGAGCTTTATATATCTAAAATACTTCATAAATCATTCATCGGTGTGGACGAAAAAGGTGTCGAAGCGGCCGCTGCAACTGCTGTGATGATGCAGGAGGGCGCAATGCCTATGCCAGAAAATATAATTGACGTGACACTCGATCGTGCCTTCATGTTTATTATTTATGAATCTGAAACGCGCACCCCGCTCTTCGTCGGTCATGTCATGGATCCATCGGCGAATTAATTCTTTACTGCCATCCGGACATTTCCTCGATACTTTGCAGGCAGTCGCAAGGCCGCAAGCGAGCCGTAGATCCGTGTCTTGACACGGATCTAGGCGAGTACGCATGCCGTATGCGCAGCATAGGCTGCGTCACACATTCACATCACAACCTTCTTATGGTATTATAAAATGTGTGGATGCCTGCCTACGACGGCATGTGCAAAATTGATGCAAAAATCACGAAATTAGATATCTTTTGGTAGAGGAGAGAATGATGAAAACCGCTTTATCGAATATAAATCGCTTTGCCTTGGTTTGTATCGGAGTGGCTCTATCGATGTTTGGCTGTAGCGAAGACAGCAAAACGACAAATGAGTGCGACAAAACCGAAGCAATATGCGCAGATGAGGGCAAAGATTTCGATGCAGAGACCTGCGAATGTATAGTGAAATCGTGCGGCAAAACCGCAGAAACGTGCGCAGATGAGGGCAAGGACTTTGATGCAGAAAACTGCGAATGCATAACGAAAACGTGTAATAAAACCGAAGAAACATGCGCAGAAGAAGGGAAGAGTTTCGATGCTGAAAACTGCGAATGTATAGCGAAAGAGTGCGATAAGACCGAAGAATCATGCGCAGAAGAGGGGAAAAGTTTCGATGCAGAGACCTGCGAATGTATAACGAAATCGTGCGATAAAACCGCAGAAACGTGTGCAGATGAGGGGAAAAGTTTCGATGCAGAGACCTGCGAATGTATAGCGAAATCGTGCGACAAAACCGCAGAAATGTGTGCAGATGAGGGCAAAGATTTCGATGCAGAGAACTGCGAATGTATTGAAAAAATATGTGAAAAAAGTGAGGAAAGCTGCTCTGCCGAGGGTAAATTATTCGATGCAGAGAATTGCGTATGCGATTTGATATGTGATGGCGTTAAAGAAGGATATAAATTAGATCCTAATTCAGATTCATTGAAGTACAGTGAATTTGGAGCTGTCGGCGATGGGAAAACAGAAGATCTGGAAGCAATTATTAATACGCATGCATGTGCCAATAAATATCATCTCAAAGTTAGGGCGGATGAAGGAGCAACTTATTATATTGCTGCCATGGACAAAGGGGCTACAGTTAAAACCGATACAGACTGGACCGGGGCGAATTTTATCATTGACGATTCAAAGGTCGGAATTGATAAACGAACGATAAATCTCTTCAATGTTCGCTCAGATCATAAAGAACAGTGCCTTGTCGGCAGTAAAGAGGGATGTCCGAATGAGCTCAAAACGCTCAAGCGTCATCAGGAAAATATTGGAATAACTTTCCCACAAAAATCGATTGTCATTGTAGTCAACAACAAAGTAAAACAATATATTCGGGAAGGTCTTAACCAGAATGACGGAACAGATCAGACTGATATTATCGTCGTCGACAAAGATGGCAATGTCGATGCGAATGCACCGATCATGTGGGATTATAAGGAGATTACATCGGCGACATTCACGCCCATGGATGAAGACATTTTGACACTGAAAGGTGGAACGTTTACAACGATAGCCAACCAGGCAGAATCGAAATATAATTATTATTCGCGTGGCATCAATATTCAGCGTTCGAACGTCACAGTCGACGGTCTCGTACATTATGTGAAAGATGAACTCGACCATGGTGCACCTTATTCCGGCATTTTAACCATAAGTAACTGCGCAAATATACTTGTAAAAAACAGTACATTCACAGCACATAAAACGTACAGAACGATTGGCTCAGCCGGCAAAGAAGTTTCCATGGGCACATACGATATTGTCCCTGCGAGGGTGATTCATTTGACATTTGATAATTGCAAACAGACGACCGATATTTTGGATGCGACTTATTGGGGTATCATGGGCTCGAATTTTTGCAAGGATATCGTCGTAAAAGATAGTATATTCAGTCGATTTGATGCACATCAGGGCGTGGCCAATGTAACGATAACCGGTTCGACACTTGGACATCAGTGTTTGAATGCCATTGGCGAAGGCTTGCTTAAAGTTGAAAATTCGACGCTCTATGGTTCATCATTTATTAATCTTCGCAGTGACTATGGATCTACATGGCATGGCGATGTTGAAATTAAGAATTGTACTTGGGTGCCAAAACAAGGACAGCAGATTGGCAATGTCAGTCTCATTGGCGGTAGTTTTTCCGGACAGCATGATTTCGGATACGAATGCTATATGCCAACGACCATTAATATCGACGGGCTTACAGTCGATGATTCCAATCATAACAGCAATTACGACGGCATCTATCTGCTTGGCGATATTACAAAAGTAAAAACCGAAGCCGATGAGAAGGCAATGAAATATAAATATCATGTCACCGATACTATCAATATCAAGAATTTTACTTCAAAATCTAAAAAGAAATGGAAGTTAAGTCCCAATATGTTCATGTATCGCAACGTCAAAGTGAATGAAAATTAACATAATAGTCTCATTCGCCATACACATACCGGTGCCTGCCTATGCGCCTGCTGCGCATACGGCTTGGCAAAAAACGCTATTGGCACTGGGCCAATACGCGTTTTTAACTTTTAAATACGATATCAGAGTAACGTGCAATATCATGCAAAGGGATTGGGAAAGGCATGCTGTCCACATGTTCTTTAGACTGATCGTCACGATACAATGCATACAAGATCGGCAAAAAGTCGCCCACCCGATAGTGCCCTTCCGGTTCGACGGCGCTCATGAATGAATGCACCAAATCCTCGCTTTTTTCATCATCGGGCGGGTTGAACTTATAGCTGATTCTAAACATGGGACGTGAGCAAATCGCATATCTGGCATAAATTTCATTGTGGTATGCACTCATATAATTATTTCGGTCAATATATTGTCGGTCTGCGGGAATATATGTAATCTCTGTAATCACTGCAATCGTTTTGCGCCCTTGTCTGAGAATTCGTTCATAATCAAAAAAACTCACCAATGCTCTTGAATATAAAATGTCGTCATCTGCTGTGCGACTGGATTCTAAGCCAGGAGTTGTGTTTGCTTTTCTTTGCTGATATTCTTTCTCCAAATCCGATGTTTTATAATAATCCGGTGGTTTGTTATCTTTCGCACTTGATGTATGTTCAGATCCTTCCCGATACCAGAATGCAACTGCTGTTATCACCAGGATAATCAAAAAAATAGATAATGTCGGGTATGATTTACTTTCTAACAAATAGGCAAAACCACAAATAATGCCAATGATGACAAAAATTAACACATAAACGGCTATCAGCATATTTTTGCAGCCCGCGACAATTTCGACCTCTGATTCGTGCGATAGTGTTGTATCGTGCTGATATTGGGATTCTACATAGGGAAAAATGCGCTCAAATCTGTCTTGATTGACCGGAACGAGCGATTGGTAGCAGGAGAGCATGATGCGCGGTATTTTATCGGGCAATTTTTGCCAGAGCTCAATATTTCCCGACTCACAGATCGAACAAACACTTTCTAATCTGCGTTCATATTCATAGCTATTTGAACAATCAATTTTGTTTCCATTGGCTGTATCGTACGCATTATTTTTAAAGTTTTTGAATATGTCGATAATTTGGTCAATATCCGTCAGACGTTCTTCGACATTGGGTTCGAGCATGGCCCGCAATGTATTGACGAGGGCCGGCGGCATATTCTGTACATCCGGCTCAAAGATGAGATAAAAATCTTTAACCGGCATATCTGCTGGTGATTTGCCGCTGATCAGATTGACGGCGACTGCTGCCAGCGAGTAGATGTCACTGCCCGGCACAGGTTTGCCTGTGAGCTGTTCGGGGGGCATAAAACCAAAAGTACCCGCAACTGTCGATCCGCCGCCCTGTACCTGGGGATTGGCAACGGCACCAAAATCGATGAGATAGACTTGAAAATCATCCTCTTTTAACGGCTTAAGCAAAATATTGGAGGGCTTGATATCGCGGTGAATCACAGGGGGATTGTGCGCATGAAGCTGCCTTAATATCTGCAGCAATTGAATGATAATATCATAAACCCGAATCAGACTAAAGCGATGCCCGGCTTTGAGCATTTGCGCCAGCGAATGGCCCTCGATGTATTCCTGCACGATATAAGAGCACGGCGGATCATCGTCGAGGCGTTCGATGGCTTCGTAAAATGTAGCAACGCCTTCTATATGAATGGATTCGAGAACTCTCGCCTCGCGCTTAAATAAATCGTATTCTTTCCAATTCTTAACAGACTCGATATTGAGCTGCTTAATCGCAACCTTTGTTTGATCGGCAAGGCGTTCTGCAAGATATATTTTTCCCTGAGTGCCATGCCCAAGTTTGCGGACAAAGCGGTACTTGTCTGCCAGACAGGCAGGTGTTGGCATGCATTCTTTTAGAGGCGAAACCGTCTGTCTTTTGATGGAGTCATTAGAACTGGCATGACTCGTATCGTCGATATCATTCGCTGACGATATTGCATTTGGTGGGGCTGGCTGCAGTTCGCTCGATTTGCTTTTTGACGGTCGATAATTGTTTTGAGAATAGAGTTGGCTGAGAATATCTTCCGTTGATTGTACATCATAGTGAAAGACATCATCCCCTGATTCACTGGAATTGGTATAGGTGTAAGTTGGCATCGCTAGCTAATTTGTTTTCACCGTTAGTCGCATTTTTATCGTCCGCATTAGACGAATCCCCATGGCAAATCCGGTTTGCCTCTGAGATTTGTGGATTGTACCATTTTGGAGATGACTGGGCTAGTTGGTTGGCAGAATATTAGCACAAGCTTGATTTTTTTATCTCATAGGCTATAGAAACAAAACATGTAAAAAGGAAACAATCTGTTTCTTTTTTGGCGATCAGAAGTTTGAATCATGAGGAGATTGTTATGAAAACATTCCAGTTTGCTTTGGCGCTTTTACTGGCTCTTGCAGCTGCCCCAATCATGGGATGCGGTGGTGATGATAATGATAACAACACCAATGTGCCGTCTGATAAGCCTGGTGAATTGACCAGATCCATCAAATCCGATAAAGCCCGCGTGGATTCCAAGATTAGCGATGCGGATCTTAAGGCATTCGTCAAGGGGCAGTACGATTTGAACTATGATATCCTGCGCAAGAGCGGTGATGAAATCGCCAAGAACAATGCCATGATTTCGACATACAGCATTCAAACTGCGCTCGCCATGGCATGGGCCGGTGCAGCCGGCGAAACCGCCAGTGAAATGCAGAAAGCTCTGAACTATGGTGATCACGCTCATGAGGCGTTGAACAAACTCGACAAGACCATCATGGCTTTAAACAGAGAAGCACACGATGATGAAATGTATTATTCCGATCCCATCGAAATCAAGACATCGAACAACCTCTATCTATCCCCCGAATATACCTGGTCCAAGGATTGGCTAGATGCTCTCGCCGTGAACTATGGCGCTGGCATTACCGAAATGAATTTTGCTGCCGATCCTGAAAAGGCACGCGTGTATATTAATAAAGTCGTGAGTGATGATACACATGAACGCATCCAAGATTTGATTCCGCCCCAAAGCATCACAGCAGAAACCAAGTCTGTCATCACGAATGCCATCTACTTTAGAGCACCTTGGAGCGGTGAAGTCTCGAAGAAACAAGATAAACTCGACTTCAACAAGTCCGATGGCAGCAAAATTCAAGTGGATGCACTCGTAGATGCCGGGCATTTCCTTTATATCAATGAAAAGGATTTTCAGGCTGTTGTAATGAGTTTGCGCGAAGATGCCTTCGAAGTGATGTTTATCCTGCCAGACGAAGGTAAATTCGATTCGGTTATGGCGTCAATGAATGGCGAAAAAATACTCGGCATCTTTGATTCACTCACCCGAGATTCAGACATTCACCTGACATTCCCCATGTACGAATTTACGACGGAACTGAGTTTGAACAAGGTGCTCAATACATTGGGAATGGTCAAAGCCTTTTCAACAGCGGCAGATTTCTCGAAAATGACAGAAGAGCCCAATAATCTCTTAATTTCGGATGTTGTCCACAAATCATTTATTGGAGTTGATGAGAAAGGTATTGAAGCAGCCGCTGCAACAGCAGTCTTGGTTCAGCCGGGTTCGGCCGATATTCCTGAAGAACCGATTGATCTTATTTTAAATCGTCCCTTTATGTTTATCATTTACGAAACCCAAACGCGTACACCGCTCTTTGTCGGTCACGTGATGGATCCAACGGCAAAATAATTTGGGGGACACACTATGGGCGACCTTTTGTCGCCCATACGCATGCCATATACGCCTATGCGCCTGCAGCGCATACGGCGCATAAAAAACGCTATTGCCCGTGCGGGCAATACGCGTTTTTTGTTTATTGTCTGCATCATAACTCGATGAATACCGTCCCATTGACGGTGTGTAGTGCTTGCGATAAAAAACAGGGGATGCAGCAAATGTATATACTGAGCGTTAACAACGAGGTTTCATGTCTTTTTTTGTAGAGTAAACATCAATTCTTATTGTTTCGACACCTTACAGTGGTTCAAGTACCCAAATAACCGGTGTTCGTGCATTTGAAGATCCGGAGGGGCACTGGGGGCGTTACGCGTCGCTTTTGGAATCAGCATAACTATCATGTCACCAACATCTGACAATCTCGACGTCGGGGGACGGCGTTCGAGAGGCGCCGTAGGCGCTGACTCGAACGCCTTTCCCTCGACCCCCCTTGAATAGTATGATAAGATGAAGAGCCGATAGTGGGTTTGTACTAGAGAAAGACCCATAATCTCAAATAAGGAGCGTTCTCATGCAACGGTCGATATTCGTGTTATTAGCTAGTGTGTGTCTATTTGGGTGTAGTGAGAACGGTGACCTCATGTATATCTCGTCAACGCCAGCGTCGCAGTATGACAAAGATGATGAGGATAATCCCGAGTCCAAGCCACAAGACCCTGCACAGTCGAATCCACCTGTAAACCCCAGCGATCCAACCACTCCGGGGGACTCGACGGATCCTGTCGATCCTGAACAGCCGGGTGATTGTACGCAGACGGATTGCAGTGGCGTGAGTGTTTGTCTCCAAAATGATAAGAATAACTGCGGCGCATGCGGAAACGTTTGTGATGGCGCGGATACGTTTTGTCTAGGCGGCCAATGTCAGAATGTATGTGGCGGGCTCGTTTGCAACGGGGTGTGTATCGATCCGCAGATTGATAATGGGAACTGCGGAGAATGCGGCAAGGTTTGCGGGGCGCAGGAAAAATGTGTCGCTGGTTCATGCGTTTCGACATGCGATGGTACGGTCTGTGGCGCAGATTGCGTAAACGATTTTACTTCTAACCATGATCATTGCGGCGCTTGCGACCATGCTTGCGGCGCAGATCAAGTTTGCAGCAACGGCAGCTGCGCATGCTCAGAAGCTGGCGCGACTATTTGCGGCGACGTTTGCATTTCGGATTTTAGTTCCAACCATGACAATTGCGGAAGCTGCGGCAATGCTTGCGGAAACGACCAGGTATGCAATAATGGCACCTGCGAATGTGCTGCCTCGGGCATGGCAATTTGCGGCGGTGCATGCGTCGATATCCTGAGCAGCACCGTCAACTGCGGCGGATGTGGCCAAGTCTGTGAAACAACTTGCGAAAGTGGTGTCTGCAAACCAGCAGACCCCGAAAATGATATGTTCGTCGTCGAGATCGCCAGGCAGTTCCTGTTCGAAAAAACGCATAAGTGCACCTACGATCTCAGAGACGAAATTCCCTACTTTGTCGATTATTATGACCAGGGGGCATCGTTCAATTATGGTTATGACAAGAACTGCGCAAGCTTTGTTGGCTCTATGTTTAAAGAAGCCGGGATTTTTAGCCCGAATGAAGGCAGGCAGATGGTTTCGCAATATAGAGATCTGTGCGAAAATAGCCATGCACATGGCTATTATGTCGTTGCAAATGAGGATGCACGTCCCGGCGATATATGGTATAGCAAAAGTCACGTTGAAATCGTCGTCGAAACTGATCTAGCCAATTCGCGCCATAAACTCATCGGTTCAAATAACTATAACTCGAATGACACCATTGAGTGTCTGCAAAATCATAATACAAACAGCAAGCTTTCGTCCGATCCTACCGATTACCAGCGCGTCACCGAACAATACCGCGACTTTGGAAAAGGGACGATCTGCTCGAGATACAAATGATTGGCGATGTTCAATCATCGGGGGATCATAGATCCCTCGGTAGGGCTCATTATAATTCGGTAACGCTGAGACGAACGATACAGAAACTTCCCCACGTTCACCTGAAGATTACCTGGAAATCGCATTCTTAAAAGATTCTGGCATCGAGATATAATTGCCATAGGCACGAAGGACTTCTTTGACTTCATGACTGGTGTTTTTATCTTTAAATATCGCAACGAGAAGCTCGGATATATTTTCTTTTGGTTTACCTTCCTTAAAGTAATAGATATTATTGCAAATGACACTGACGGCCAATGATGTTGGCTGCGTTTGGGTTCGAGGTGTCTTGGCCAGATAAGCGATGACGAGTTTGTACGCTTTATCAGTAGTATTCTGATCATTAATAATATTCAGAAGTTGTAAATGTATTAATTGGTTTAGATAGATATGATGTATGGGATATAAATCACAGTCATCTAGAATCTCTTTATATCCAAGAAGTGTATTTATGTCATATGTGTTAATTTTAATCAAAATTTCAGTGATATTTGAGAATGAAGACTTGATGTGCTTTTGAGCAGTAGAATAATGGGAAGAACCTGTATTTTCATCCGTTAATGTGAAATCGTGGATTTCTTTATTGAAATCAAAATTTGAAAAACTGCGGTCAATAATATGCATAAAATATTTAAAATCAATCATAGGCAATGGGAAAGGCATGCTCGTAACCATGTCATAACCGTTCATCTTATCAATTGAATAAAGGATGGGCAGTGTACCACCCATTTGGTAATGATTTTCCGGTTCGATATCCGTTAAAAAAGAATGGACGATGTTATCTTGTCGCTTGTCATCCGGCGGATTAAAGGAATAGCTTACTTTAAAGCAAGGCGTAGGAATGCAAACATAGTGTATTTGGTCTTTTTCATTAATCATGACATCTCGTTGATCGCATTCGATGTATTGTATATCCACAATGGTTGCAATGGTTTTACGGCCATTGCAAAATAATTTTCTCACATCACACGGCAGATGGATGAGGTCACGACTGGACAGATTTTTTGTAGTTTCTGAACTCCTCAGATGGTCAAAATTCACATTGTTGCGATTCTTTTTTTTGAGCAAAGGCTCGATAACATCGGAATACAAGGGTAAGAAGCCTCCCCATGCGTAGAAACAAATTATAATTATAAAGAAGAAACAGAACAGAGAAACTACCACCAATGTTAGCGTTCCGGAACTGGTTTTGAACGGAAATACACTTGTTTTGTGCAGAACAAAAAACAAGATCGCTGTGAATATGCTCGAAAGAATGCTTGCATAAAGCAAAAACCATTGAGTTTCTTTATAATCATTGGTTTTAGATACAGAAAGCAAGACCTTGTCAGAATTCAATCCAGGTATTGGAGCGTCATCTATATCACTGGGTTTTATATCCACAAACTGTCGATAAATATCGGGAAACGGTCGTGGCGTGTTTTCGGGCAGCTGCTGCCAAATCTCGACATTACCGGTCTGGCAGATGCTTTCTACGGCCGCCAGACGTTCTTCGTAAGATTGGGTATATTTGTTATTTGAAACGACGAGTTTGTCAGCGGATGGCGCATCCTCTTGATTATCGATAGGATTTTTGAGGTGTTCAATTTGGCGCACAATTTCTGGAATGTCCGAAAGTCTTTGCTCGGCTTTTGGTTCGAGCATTCTTCGCAGTAACTGCACGAGTGCATGCGGCTTGTCCTGCATGATCGGCTCAAAGATGAGGTAGAAATCCTGTGTGGGGATATCAGCCGGATGGGTGCCTGTGATCAATTGGATGGCAACTGCGCCAAGTGCATAGATATCGCTGGCTGGCACGGGCTTGCCCATGAGCTGTTCTGGGGGCATAAAGCCAATGGTACCCGCAACCGTCGATCCGCCGCCCTGTACCTGTGGATTGGCAACTGCCCCAAAATCGATGATAGTCACTTTGCCATCGGGCGACAGCATAATATTCGATGGCTTGATATCACGATGAATGATGGGCGGATCATGGCGATGCAGCTGATCGATGATCTTTAGTGTTTGTATGATAATATCATATATTGCATTGAGCGTAAAACGATGACCGTTTTTGATCAATTGTGCCAGATTTTTACCGGGAATGTATTCCTGTACGATATAAGCACATGGCGGATCATCGTCGAGGCATTCGATTGCTTCATAAAACCTGGCGACACCGGGAATATCGAGAGATTCGAGTACCTGTGCTTCCCTCCGAAACAGATCATAGTCTTTCCAGTTATGAATCGAATGGATATTGATTTGTTTGATGACAACTTTTTTATGATCGGCAATCCGCACAGCAGAATAGACATTACCCTGTGTGCCTTGACCGATGATTTTCCCCCACTGATATGCATCTATAAAGTGTGCGGATGGAGTATTTGAAGTGGGTTCTGTTGATTGGGAACGAAGGGGGGGAGGTTGAGTTTTCATAGTCGTTTGTCTGAGTAGAAAAACACCGCGTATTGCAAAGCAATAGCGGCGTTTGGCGAGCCGTATGCCGCAGGCATAGGCGAGCAGAGACGTGCAATTTGCACGTCTCGGGCGCGGGCGTATGTGCAAAGCACATAGCCGCGCATCCAGAATATATTAATATATATTATTCAGCCAGCCATTGTTTAAAGGCATCGAGGTTATAATCGCGGCCGAGGAAGTTGTGAACCATATCTTTGGCGTCGAGGGCACCACCGACCGATAAGATATTATCGCGATATTTGTGAGCAGTTTCGACATCGAGATGACCTTTTTCATTGAAAGGAATGGCGAGGTCTTTGGCAATGGCGAGTGACCACATGTAGGTATAATACATCGAAGAATAGCCGTTCAGGTGGCCGAAAGAGGCGAAGGTATAGTCATTTTCATATTGTTTGAAGGGCGATGTTTTATCGAATACTTCCTTCTGCATCTGGAGCAGGTCGATATTTTCGGGATTGCCTTTGTGATATTCGTAGGACAGGGTTGCGTAGGAAATCTGGCGCATATTGAGCACGCCCTTGCCCACGTCGTCCGCTTTTTTCATTTTTTCGACGAGTTCCTGCGGAATGACCTCGCCCTTTTCGTTGGTGGCAAATCGTTTGAGGACATCGTAATCCCATGCCCAGTCTTCGAAGAGCTGCGAGGGTGCTTCGACGAAATCCCATTCGCAGCTGATGCCGGATTGTTTTACCCAGTGATGGCGGCCGGCAAAGAGCTGGTGGAGGAGGTGGCCGAATTCATGGAAGAAGGTTTCGACGTCGCTGTGTTCCATGAGTGCGGGGTTGCCCGGGGTGGGTTCGGGGAAGTTGCACACGAGTGTGGCGGCTGGGAGCTGCAGGCCTTCGACGCCGCTGTACATGCCGAAGCTGGCAGCATGGCCGTATTTGCCGGCACGCGGATGCATATCGAGGTAGAATCGGGCGATGAGCTGGTCTTTTTCGAAGACGTCATAAGCTTCGACTTTGGGATCCCAGACCGGGCGCGTGGATTGCTGGAAGCTCACGCCATAAATCGTACTGGCGACATTGAGGATGCCGCGTTTGACCTTTTCGTAGGGGAAATACTGGCGCACCGACTGTGCATCGAAATCGTATTTCTGCTTTTTGAGGGCTTCAATATAATAGAAGCGATCCCAGGAATAGAAGCCGTCGGCATCGGGATTGTCGGCTTTTTTGAGCTTCATGAGTTCTTCGACTTCGGCATCGGAGCGAGGTTTGGTGATTGTCGCGATTTCGTTCAGGAAAGCTTCGATCGTCTTGGTATCTTTGGCCATTTTGTTGTACGAATTGTAGGCAGCCCAGTTGTCGAAGCCGATGAGTTTGGCATATTCGTAGCGCTGTTTGAGGAGGTTTTTAAAGACCTCGTCATTGGCAGGATAGGCGCGCTGTGAGAAGATTTTTGCGAGTTCTGCGCGCGTTTTTTCGTCCTTTGCATAGTTGAGGACGGGGAAATAATCGGTGTAATCGGTCGAAATCGTGATCATGCCGTTTTCATCGGGTGCATGATTTTTCATGAAGTCTTCGGGAAGCCCGGCGAGTTGTTCGGCGGTAAACTGAATGGTTTTGCGGTCATCGCGGATGTTTTTGTCGAAATCCTGTCCGGATTTGACCATGGCGGCATCGAGTTCGGCGAGTTTTTTGCGGGTAGCTTCATCTTTATCGACGCCTGAGAGTTTGTAGGCGAGCAGGGTTTTGTCGACAAAGCGTTTGGCGCGGTCATCGAGCGTGGATTTATCGACGTCGTTCATGGCCGCATAGAGTTTGGGATCCATCTGGATGTCGGTAAGGACTTTGGCAGCGCGGGAGGTACAGTTTTCGGCCTCTGTGCGGACGCTCTCTTCGGGATGGGTGTTGGCCATGAGTTCAGAAATGCCCAGGATGCGCTCGAATGCGATGTCCATTTCGTTAAAGCGTTCGAGGGTATTTTCCTGCGTATGCTTGCCGGTAATGGCGGTAATTTCGCCGCGCAGGCGCTCGATATGCCCGAGATTGATGTCGCACACTTTTTTGGCATCTTCGGCGGTGTTAAAGATCACCGGCATGTCGAGTTTTTCGATGCTGTACACATGTGCGGCTTTGGGGACTTCGACAGGGGCTTCCTGTTTTTGGGCACAGCCCGAAATTCCTGCGATGGATGCACTCATTGCGATTAAGATTGGCCAGTTTTTCATTTTTTCTCCATTTTTTGTTTTTATTTTTGCGTGGGGGAAACCCTTTCTTTTGTGCCAAAAGAAAGAGTTTCCCCCCTTCCTAAAGAAAAGCGTTCTTTCGAGAGAGATTGTTTAAGGGATTTACAAACGGATTTGTTCGCAGCTAACGCTGCTCACTATAAATTAGCAGTTAGCAATTAGCAG
>DGWW01000304.1 GCA_002395385.1 Myxococcales bacterium UBA4248 | reverse complement strand
CGAACAAATCCGTTTGTTAAAAAGAAAAAGAAAGGCGGATGAATCGTAACAAAAGGCCAGAGACTTTGCTTCTCTAATAGAAATAACATGGATAGTGCAAATGGAATCCAACAATCGAGAACCCGACCAATTGAAAGAACAAGTCGTCGAATTACCAGAAGCGCTTGAAAATACGCCCAATGATACAGAGGACATCCTATCCGCCAAAGCGCCTATTTCCCATGAGTCCAAAGCCATTTGGGAGCAGGATGTAAAAAAAGCGTCCCCAATCACCGCACGTTCATCCAAAGATCGTGTGGATTCGAGAATCAGTTCCATACCTACCGTTCAAACGCCTGCATCCTTATGTGACAAATATACCTTTATTAAAGAAATCGGGCATGGCACACAGGGACGGATTTACCTCGCCGAAAACAATGCCGATCATTTTCAGGTTGCCATTAAGCAGCTGATGATCGAATCGGTGACGAACTGGAAAGCCTACGAGTTATTTCATCGGGAAGCCGAGGTGTTATCGTCGCTTAAGATTCGCGGGGTAGCCCGGTTTTACGATGCCATCGAATGTCTCGAAGATAATCCGCCCTGTTCCTATATTGTGCAGGAGTACATACCGGGGCAGTCATTGAATGATATGCTCAAAGCAGGACACCGGTTTAGTCTGGACAGGGTATATGATATTATTTTGCAGCTATTGGGTATTATCGGCAAGCTGTGGCTGCATGATCCTCCAGTCATTCACCGAGACATCAAACCATCGAATATCATTTTAAAGCCCCTGAGTGGCGATGAATTCACCGTGTATTTGATCGATTTTGGCGCAGTGGCAAATCCTCAGGTACAAGGTGGTGGTTCGACCGTAGCGGGTACTTTTGGTTACATGCCGCCCGAACAGCTCATGGGGAAGCCAGTCCTCCAAAGCGATATCTATTCTCTGGCGGCAGTGGCAGTACATTTGATTACAGGCATTTCTCCGGCTAATATGCCGGTCAAGGACTTTCATCTCATCTTTGAACCGGATATGCAGAATATGCCGCCTGCATTGGTTCAGACCCTTCGCGGGATGCTCGACCCCAATGTCGAAAACCGTTTGTGTGATCTTGAGGATCTTTGTCATCGTTTTTTGGATTTTTCGCATGCTGTCTACGATAAGCATATATCCGGCCAGGATGTGTCACTTTCGGATGAAGCCTATTTGGCTCAGCTCAAGAATGTTCAATATTATGGACAAGATGGCAACATCGAGCTTTGGCAGCGCCTGCCAGATCAAACGCCACGCTTCGAAACCACGACAGATTCCGATGATGAATCCGATGATGAATCCGATGAACCCAATGTGGAGAATGAATCCGATACCAAAGAAATGGATGATCAATCAGAGCAGGCCCGCAAAGACGGCATGTTTCTCGCTTTCAGAGCGGAAAACCTTTCTGATTCTCCCTCTTCATCCAATTCCAGCCAACCTTCGGAAGATATAGCTCAACCTTTTAGTTTTGAACGTCAATTCAAAGCATTACTGTCAGAAATACGTCCGCCATCCGAATATTATGATTTTTATCAAGATGAAATAATAACCGAATCCAAAAGTGACTTCTGGAATCAGATCGGCATATGTGTATTAGCGTTCGTATTTGCACTATTTTTTTCATCTTATGTATTTGAAATTAAATACATAAGTTTAATTATCGTAATACTTTTTATAGCAAGCATTGGTTACATATACATCAGTCATATTAGAAAATTAAAAGTGCACCTAATTGAATGTGAAAAAAAAGTTTTTTATCCAGAGAACCATCGTATAACGGACAGTCAAGCCAAAGACTATCTCCTTGATGAATTATGGTATTTATTAAAGAATGGCAGAAAAACGATTGCGACTATTGTCGGTATAGATTACATACAGAGCAAAGATTACAATGTTGAATCAAAATATATCGACGCATCATTGTTCAAAGGCACCCCACAATACGAAGACATGTTAAACGAAGCTGAACTCCAGAAGAAATCATGTGTATTTAGCAGTCACGGACGTCCCAATTTCGAAATACATTATAAGTTTAATCCTCCGGATGACATGCGCGAAGAGGATCTTGTACATACGATCGTCGTACATATCGAGCCGGAAGGTCATTATGCCGTGGGTGATCCGCTTCCAATTATTTATATGATCATGTCAGCCAGAGAGAGAGAAATCAAAGAGCGCGTCATTAGCATGCCTTTCCCTTTCCCATTAGAAGATCCTGTTTTATATACAGACGTTATCTTTGGAGATGCCTGCATACGAGATAACGCTACACCGACAAGATACAGCAAATCATCCAAAAAAGATACCACACATCGCAATGTTTACGAATTGCTGGATTATTTTAAGACCGCACCACGCAAAGATTATGGTGAATGGGGGGATGCTTCGAAAGAGATCGATAAATACACTGGTATTCAATTGACAAAGAAAGAAGAACACGAGGCACCAGACATTTTGAAATCAGCAATTAGCAATTAATAATTAGCAATTAGCAATTAGCAATTGAATGGCAATTCTCCAATAGAAACGACACGCCTGGAAGGCGTTTCATTCGTAGAATATAGTCGGGTGTGCCGCAGGCACGCCCGGATCGGAATGAATGCGCAATTAGCAGTTAGCAGTTAGCAATTACCCATTATCCATTATCGGATGCGTAGCAACGCTATTTACTACGCACCAAGTTCATTATTTCACATCGACGATGGTGCCGGAAGCGGTCATCGGCAGAACATTGGGCACAGAACGGCCATCCCAACGCTGAGCGCGCGTGAGCTCAATTTCGAGTTCTTTGAGCTTTATTTCGACGTTGTAATTCTGAGCAACTTTCGAGTTGTAGTAAGCGAGTGAGTCAGCCTCGAGTTTTTTGGCTTCGGCTGCCTGTTGGGCGGCGTAGAGCGCCTCATCCGCTTTTTTCTGAGCTGCATAGTATTCCTGATCGGCACGAACTTTAGCCGTATTGGCTTCCTGTTCTGCTACGAGTGCAGCAGCCTGTTTGCGTGCTTCTGCTTCGGCAACCTGCTGCTGTGCATTGGTCTGCGTCAGCTTGAGGTTTTCCTGGGCTTTTTTAACTTCCTGGGTCTTTTGCATCGTTTCCTGAATCTGTCGGTCGAAGGCATCGGACCAATCCCAGTCAGTGATCGTCAACTGAACGATCTCGATGGGGTATTTGCTCGTTTTGGATTCGAGGATTTCTTGAATTTTGGGGCTGAGTTTTTCCTGATTTTCGACGAGTTCATAAATTGTATAATCGCCGATGGTTTCTTTGAGTGAGGCAACGGCGGCCTGTTGGATGGCATTTTCGATGATCGAGCGGTTGTACTGTTTGACGATATCGAGTACGCGTGCTTCCTCGAATTTCCAGATAACCTGCACGTTAGAGCCGACGGTCTGCATATCTTTGGTGATAGCGCCATTCTGACTTTCGGTAAAGACCATCGTAATTTGCTGGGGCACCATCGAAACCGTGCGAACCTCTGTGGCAAAGGGGGCATGTCCCACGATACCGGGTTGCAGGACTTCGTCCGAGACTTTACCCCAGGTAACCAGAACACCGCGTTCTGTTGCGTCGACCGTCGAGAAGCAGTTGGCAATGATAGTGATGAGTATAATGAGCACAATCGCAATGCCAACTAATTTTACGATTAATCCAATGCTGGGACCACCATTATAAGAAGCCATAATAATATCCTTTATAAGAGAGAAGGGAGGGGGATCCAGGGCTGTCTAGTTCTATTTTATCTTGCCTTTTTTGTTTCACCCCTTCAGGGTGATTATATTGATGAAATTCCTTTTCCCGGGGTTACGCCCTTCGGGCTCACCCCGGGCTGTAATATTTCGCCCCTTCATGGCGATTATCGTGTAATTATCTCGTTTCCTTCACTTATCCTCAATGTCAACCATTTTTAGAACTCGACAGCCCTGAGGTGTGGAGCGTTTAAAATCACGGGTATTTTATATTATTTTCCCGCATGTATCGCTTGTAAGAATCGGCCAAATCCCAATCTACAATCGTCATTTGCAAGATCTCGACAGGGTATTGGTCCATTTTTTGTTTTAAAACGTTTAAGATTTCCAGACTGACTTTATCTTTGTTTTGGAGGAGTTGTTCTATCGTATAATCACCACTATATTCCCTAAAGGCCCTAAGTGTAGCGTCTCGGATCATACCTTCGGTGTATTTGGGTGTATATTGTTTAACGACTTCGGTTATTCGTGCTTCCTGATATTTCCATGTGATTTGAATTTGTGCCCCCATCGTCTGCATGTCTTTGGTAATGAAACCATTTTCAGCTTCGGCAAAATTAAACGAGAGCTGTTGTGGTGTCACAGGGATAGTACGGACTTGGGATACAAATGGTGCATGAAAAACAATCCCCGGCTTAAGTACTTCGCTTTTTATCTTACCATCTTCTACGAGAACACCGACTTCCGTTTCCTCTATCCGGGAATAACTGTGTTTGAGCACGAACATGAAGACACTGGCGAAGATAAAGACAACTCCAAATTTGCTCAAAACTATCCAGAGTTTAGAAATGCTATTATCAGCCATAACCCGGGTCCCTGTTGAGGAGAAAAAAAGCACCATCCCCAGTTGGGTGTTTGCACAATCCACAAAAATCGAAGGCCGTATTGGCGCAAGCGCCAATAGGCCGAAGCACGGGCGCATCGGCACTTTGTGCCGAAAGCCCGTGAACAAACGATTAATGGATTTCGAGCAGTTCGATTTCGAAAACGAGCATACCGGCAGGTGCACCGGGCTGGCCTTTATAAGCGAGTTCTTCGGGAATCCACACGAGACGTTTTTCGCCGGGAACCATCAACTGAACGGCCTCAGTCCAGCCGGGGATAACCTGATTGAGTGCGAATTCGATAGGTTCACCGCGTGCGACGCTCGAATCGAACATGACACCGTCGGTCGTCCAACCGGAGTAATGTACTTTAACGTGGCTTTCGGCAGTGGGATGTTGTGTGCCAGTTCCCGGGGTGATAATGCGATAGGCAATACCGGATTCGGTTTTTTGGGTATCTGGGCCAGGGGCAGCGACATCTGCGGGCGGCTGCGGCATAGCAATCGCATCCTTGACAGTGACTTCGAAGATCAGGAGACCGGCGAGTTCAGTTCCCTCGGGATCGATGCCAAATTCCTGCGGAATCCACATTTGAACGACATCACCGACATGGGCGTTGGGGAGAACGGCTTTCCATCCGGGGAACATCGAATTGACGGGTGCCTTGAGTTCTTCGCCGATTTCGACAGAGGATTGGAAGCGTTTGCCATCGCTCTGTTTCCATCCGGAGAAATCGAGCGCAACGAGATCGGACTCTGTGAGTTGTTTGGCACCGGGAGTCGTTTTAACAATTTTATATGCGATGCCATTTTCGAGTTTAGTGGCATCTTCGGGGATATCTTTCGGCGGCATGACGGGGCTAATGACATCCTGAATATCGAATTCGAAAACGAGCATGCCTTCGGGTGCGCCGGGACGACCTTTATAAGCGAGATCCTGCGGGATCCAGACGCGCATTTTTTCGCCGGTCTTTGCAAGAACGAGGGCTTCTTTCATGCCATCGATGAGGTTATTCGGAGTAAAGATGACCGGATCGGGATTGCCAGTGCTCGTGTCGAACATTTTACCATCCGTCGTCCATCCCGTGTAATGCAGTTTGACGAGATCATCGATAGCGATGGGTTTACCGGCCTCATTGGTGGTCAATTTTTTATAAGCGAGTCCGGAAGCCGTTTTGATGGCATCTGCGGGGGCGGCGGCAACATCTTCGGGGGCAGGAACCTGAGGTGGTTGTTGACCTTGAATTTGCTTCATAATCTCGTCGAGCTGAGCCTGATCTAATTGGGGTGCTGCGTTTGGATCGGCGGGTGCAGCGTTTGGATCGGCGGGTGCGGCGGCTGCGGCATTGGGATCAGCTGCAGGCGCGGCGGCTGCGGCATTGGGGGCAGCAGCAGGCGCGGCGGCATCCGTAGGCGCTGCAGCAGCAGCGGGTTCAACGACGGGTTGCTGTTGTGCCGGGGCTTCGGCTTTTTTGCAACCTGCAAGTCCTGCGAGCATGAGGACAGCGAGGCACCAAGTAAGTGATTTTCTCATAGGGTTGGGTACTCCATAGGGTTAGACATGAGAGACGCGCAGACCGCGCGTCTTTACTGGATAGATAGTCAAAGAGACGTTCCATGGAACGTCTTTACATGAGGGGATAGCAGGAAGGACGCGGTGCGCCTAGAACTCCAACTCTTTGTAGATGCGGAGCATCTTGTAGGCATGTGGGACGAGGCCGGAGATACGGTCTTCGGCGGATTCGTAGTTGACTTCGACGACACTGGTTCGACCGGCTTTATTGAGCAGGGCTTCGAATTCCTCTTGTGTATAGGGTTTGCGTTCGAGTGCCACATTGTGATCGGCGAGCATTTGACGGAGTGCTTTAAACTGAGAGCGCGTGGTTGCAAACATCTTGATATCGCGTTCGAGGTTTAGTTCTTCCATCCAGTAGCTCGATTGTGCGAGGAAACCGAGCTTCTTGGCGGCTTGTTTGAGAATGCCAAAATGCTGGGAATAAGTAATGCGGCCATCTTCGAGTGTCTGTACGGGGTATTTGATATCTTCGCCAAATTCGACGATAAAAATCTGAGTGTGGAAGGAAGTGAGTTTTGCGAGATTGCCGATGAAACGCAGCGTTCCCGAATTGAGAATGAAATCTTCGGGGGCATCACACAGATTGAGTTTATATTTGAAGATCAGCTGTACAGCATCGCCTTCGCCAATGAACGTAATCTTGTTATTGTCGGCTGCATGTGCCGGTTTGAGTTCTCCGTCATCAGGGCGATCCTCATCCTCTTCTTCCTCGTCTTCGTCACCATCGAGGGACATTTTGCGCACAGCAACCGAGGGAAGATTGGCGACGAATTCATCGGAATAGATGATGTCGAATTTTTCGCCTTCGAGAATATCGGCAATTTTTTCGATATCCCCGGTCACAATTTTGAGATTTTCGATGGATTTGAGTACTTCGCGGAGATTGGCAGCCTGCGCCTCATCGGGTGTGAAGATCGTGTAAAGGATCTTGGTATCGGGCTGATCTTTTGCACATTTTTCGATGAAAGCTCTTGCGGTATCCCCCTGTCCTCCGCCAACTTCGAGGATCTTGCATGTTTCGCCTGTGATGGGGACATAGCCCGAAATGACATCGTAGACGGCCTGCCCATAACTACGGTTGGAGAGTACCGGATGTGGGTTGGCCAATAACGAAGAGAGTCGGGCGCATTGTTTATCGAGTTCGAGCGTCTCGTTATCGATGGGAATAATTTCGAGATGTGTAGGTTTGCAGCGGACGGGTTCTTCCCATTTTTCGAGGATATTGCCTTGTTCATCGACGCGCGTGCGAACGTGTTCGGTGACTTTTTCGTAGGGCATTGTCGAAATCAGATAAGGGGGTACCCCAAACCGACGTCCTTTGAAATTTCCGCAGGGTTCGGCAGACATTTTGATGGCTTGAACAGAGCAGTGAGACCACAGCGCGAGTGATGCTGCAATGCGCAATTCGGTATCTGCAACGGGAGCAGCATCTTCTTCGGCAATGATTTCTGCAATTTCGCCGACAGATTTATCCCCTTTGATATAGCTCCATACTCGGGATTCCCAGGCATCCAGTGAGATTTTCATGATGTTGTTTTGAGCCTGGCTATCGAAAGCATAAATGACAATGGCTTTGGGATCGGTTTGATCGACAGAAATCCAACGTGCCTGCGTGGGGAACATATCATGTGTTTTCTTGGGCTCGTATTCATCATCCGGGAGCAGGCAGGCCAACGTTCGGAAGATCGATAAGAATTCATTGAGCGTGTCACGCCCAAATGTTTCTCCGAATTGTTCCATCATGGCGTCTGCCGATTGAGGAGCCCCGTTGAAGAACTCAAGGAAATCGACGAGATCCTCACTCATTTTGAGGATGTATCCATAAAGGTTATGATAGACAAAAAAGTCATCACCATTTTGAAAATAGTCGATATGAGGCGTTAAAAATAGCGTCCCCTCATAAAGCGGGCTGTTATCGACAGTTGTTTCGGGATTTTGCGTGTCTGCCATGGGAACCTCTTGAATGCGGAATGCGGAATTGTTGTGAATTAGCAATGTGCAATGTGCAATTGGGATGAAAAACTAAAGGGCGACTCTGATTCATGCGGAATGCGGAATTATGGATGCAATTGCGAAAGATTTAATACGTCTGCTTGATGAGCAGGAGCTGATTGCCAATGAGAATGTAGGCAGATGAAGAGACATTTATTGGCTTTTTGAGCCTGACAAAAGTCCCATTCGAGCTGTTGAGATCCGTGAGGATGGCATGATCGCCTGCGGGTTGCAGGCTTGCATGTGTTCCCGAGACGAATCCATCTTTCGAGAATAGGATATTGGCATGTGTACGTCCAAGAGAAACGGAAGGCTGAGAAAGCCTATAGACACTGCCTTCGGAATAAGCGCCCATAATTACGCGCAAATACCCCCACCCATCGGATTCTTCACCGCCGAGGAGTTCAGTCGTTTCGGAAGTTTGATTGGAGAGCAGAGGTTGTGAAGAATTGCCCAGTGAAAGGCAAAGCAATTCTTCACCAATTCTAAATATATCGCCATCATATAAATCCATAGACTCATCAGAAAGACGATAAAAGACGCCATTGAGACTGTCATTATCTTCGACCAGGACGCCGGACTCAGAGCACTTTAAACGCAGATGTTTTGGGCTGACGTATCGATCAGAAGACAGCAGGCGCGAACTGGAGTGCCCCACAATATTGTCACCATCATTGAGAGGAATTCTTTCCCCGAGTGTACCATCATCATTAATATGAAACAGCACCCAGGAGACAGTTCGCGTCGAGATATCGACATCGTATGAACGGGATTTGACGAAACTCAATCGTTCTACACTTCTGCGTGGTCCGGAAACATCGAGATTATCGCGACTAAAATCTGCAGATGACTCGCCATTTTCCTCATATTTTGCCCCACAGCTGCCGCAGAATCGATGGCCGTCCTGAATAACAGCACCACATTGAGCACAAAAACGCCTTGCGGTTTTTTTGGTACCCTCTTCTTTTTTGGTACCTTCATCGGTTTCTTTCTTTTGGGATGTGACAAACACATCGACCGGAATGAACGTCGCATTGGATTCATCCAGAAGCGGGAGATCCTCCGTTGAAACGCGTTTTCTTCCAATTTCGTTAGATATTTGACGTTCATCGAGTGGCGAGAGGCTGATTTCACTCAAAGGTGCATTCTGCTCTGGCATACTCAAGCTTGCTTTTTCGATGTCGTTATCAGCGAGCCATGCATCCAAAGACTCCGGCGATGAAACCGTCGAAGGCGGAAGGATTTCCGCATCAAGTTCTTTGGCCTTCATAATCAATGAAGCACTAATAGGTGCACCACAAAACTGGCAATAACGAAAATTATCAGCGTTCTCTTTTTTGCAATTTGGGCAAAGCATAAAAACATCCATCTAAAAAGGACTAAAAAAAACAGAGACTATCATTTCCCAAAGTAAGAAAATTGTCAATCACTGTGTACAATGTGCAATTAGCAATGAGCAATGTGCAGTGAGCAGTTAGCAATTAGCAATTAGCAATTAGCAGTGAGCAGTGAGCAGTTAGCAATGAGCAGTTAGCAGTGAGCAGTGAGCAATGGGCAGTGAGCAGTTAGCAGTTAGCAATGGGAAATGGGAAATATGCAATGCTGATTTCAAATAATCGACACGCCTGGAAGGCATTTCATTCGTAGAATATAGCCGGGTGTGCTGCAGGCGTGCCCGGATCGGAATGAATGCGCAAAGGGGGGGGGAGGAATGCGCAAAGCGAAACAAAAAAAGCGAAGCGTATTGGCGCAGCCAATAGCTGAGCGCGCCGGGCGTATTGGCGCAGCCAATAGCCTGCGCCTCCCCAAAAAGCGACTTCACAATCCCCATTATTTCATCTCAATCCGGATTTGGGTGTATGGAATACGTGCGAACCTCATTATCGTTCGCGTATCCATTGAATAAAGGAAATGAAATATGTCAAAAGCACCAAGAACCGTGGTATTGCTGGGTGGAGAGAGTGAAGAACGAGAAATCAGTCTGCAGTCGGGTGGCTGTATTGCAGATGCTCTGCGTTCGATCGGAATTGAAGTCGAAACATTCGACTGGCATCCGTCCAAAATGCGTGAATTTTTGGCGTGCGGTTATGAGCGCGTTTTTATTGCTCTTCACGGCGGGAGCGGGGAAAATGGGACGGTCCAGGCGATGCTGGATTTGGCGAGTATTCCATATACGGGCATCGGAATGCGGACGGCTTCGATCTGCATGGATAAAAATATTTCGAAGATCATAATCTCGTCGAGGAGTGACGTTCCGGTGCCGACCTGCCTGACACTACCGGCATCAGAAGCGAAAGCACTGTTGAATTCAGGTTCGTTCGATCGTGAGAAATACGTCAAATCCTTGGGATTGCCGCTGATTGTGAAGCCGGCCAGAAATGGATCGAGCGTCGGTGTAACCCTCGTGGAAGATGCCGCCATGCTTGAAGATGCTGTTCGTGCGGCCTGCCTTTCGGACGATGAAATCATCATGTTTGAGCAGTACATTTCGGGGTATGAACTAACCGTGGCAATGCTCAATGGCAAAGCACTCGGCGTTTGCCAGATCATTCCCAAGAATAAATTTTACGATTACGATGCCAAATACAACCGAAGTGATACAGAATATCTGACCCCCTCGTCGCTGGGTGCAGAATTTGATGCCCAATTGTGCGCGTATGCCGAACATGCAGCCGAAGCCCTGGAGTGCACCTCGGGGGTGGTTCGCATCGATTTTCTTGCAGATAAAAATCTCAAACCGTATTTTCTGGAAGTCAATACCGTTCCGGGGATGACGTCGCACAGCCTGGTGCCCAAGATCGCCAAACACGCGGGGATTGAATTTCCTGAGTTGTGCAGGATGATCCTGGAGATGGCGCATTAGGAATGCTGAATGCATAATGCTGAATGCATAATGCTGAATGCATAATTGATAATTGACAATTGACAATGCGTGAGAGCTGTACGCCCCTGAAGGGGCTACGCTTTCATGGTTTTAGGTGTGTGAGGGGCTCAAATCAGGGGGAATGCTTAATGCATAATGCATAATGCGGAATGCGGAATTGTTTTTAATTAGCAATGTGCAATGTGCAATTGAATGCGCAAAACTAAAGGTGAAATCTAAAGCTAAAAAACTTCATTCTTTAGGAATAAGATCGAGAATCACTCAATTGCTAATTGCTAATTGCTAATTGCTCATTGCTCATTGCTTACTGCGAATTCAGAAAAAGCGCACCAACTGCATTTAATGGAACAATTTTTATTAAAAGAATGTTAGGTGTGTGCGTTGCGAGTTCGTGTGCTTTGACAAAGTCGCACAATGTGTGATAAGAGGCGCGCGGGTAGCTTGCGGGGGAATGGATTAGGAGTAGGCATGGATTTATTACAGATTCTGGCTTTTGAAAGCCCAGCCCTTGATTTGGATATCACGCTGTTTATCCAGTTGGGGATTTTTCTCCTTTTGATGATTGCGCTGTATCGGTTTATTTTGGTGCCCTATTTTCATGCATACGATGCACGTGAAGCACTGACCAAAGGCGCTCAGAATGAGGCAAAAGCATTAGAAGAGGAGGCTTCAGAGGCAAAAGCGGAGTATGAAAAAGCTCGCCAGAAAGCCTTTAACGAAGCGGAAGTAGTTCGTCGTGAAGAAGTCGCGAAGGCCAATGAAGCAGCATCGGAAATCATAGAGAATGCACGTCAGGCAGTGCAGGCTGATTTGGCGAATAAATCTGCGGAACTTGAGCGACAACTTGCAGAAGCCCGAAAGAAAGCAGCACCTGAGATTGAAGCGATTTCGGCACATATTGCCAAGAAGATTTTGGTGTAGATTATGGCAGAAAATACAGAGAACAAACAAGCTACAGAAGAGAATAATGGCGGTCGCAAAGTTATTCTTTATATATGTATTGCCATTATTATTGCTGCATTTGCCATCTATTTTATGTTCAAGGGAACGTGCGACGGAACGAATCTGAGGCATGATTTTCTCATCATGACGATCGCACCGCAGGTCGGAAATGCAGGGGTAGTTTTTACACTTTTGTGGTGGTTTGGTGCGCCGGCATTAAAGAAAATGCTCGTCGAGCGCAAGGCCACGATCGAGCGTGAGATCAGGGAAAGCAAAGCCCAAAAGGAACGTGCAGAGGCACTCGAAGCAGAGGTGAGCGAGAAGACTTCTCATCTTGAAGAGGAAAAGAAACAGATAGCAGAGAGTTACCGTGAAGCGGCGAAAGCCGAACGGGAACGCATTGCAGAGGATGCTCAGAAGACAGCGGAACGTCTAAAAAAAGATGCAGAGGTATCCTTTGAACTTCAAGCCAATGTAGCCAAACGTGCATTTGAAAATGAAGTGATGGTACAGGCCATTGAGAAGGCACGGGTAGACATAACCAATCGTCTCAAAACAGACAGTGCATTGCGCGATAAATTGATCGAACAGAGCATTGCCTCTTTGGAAATATAGGGAGCATAAGCTGTGAATTTAGATGCAACTGCTCGCAAATATGCAGAGGCTCTTTTTGGCATTGGCCAGAGCAGAGGAAAGCTGTTGGTATTCCAGTCGAATAGCGAAGATTTTCTCAGGATTCTGACACAATCCAAAGATTTAATGACCTCTCTTTCGCATCCGAACATTCGAAAAAAGCAGCGCATGGCCATTGTGGAAGGCGTACTTTCGCGCTGTAGTTACGATCATGATTTTTCGAATTTTGTCAGACTGGTGGTTCAACGCGGTCGTATCGCGTGTTTTCCAAAGATCGTTGCCAGTTTTACCGGCCTTCGGGATGAAGCGGACGGACGTCTCAGAGGTGTCGTTTATGTCGCGTCGCCGATGTCAGCCGAACAAAAGATGAAATTGCGCGCCAAGACAGCTCAGAAACTAGGGCGTGAGGTGCTGCTCGAAGAACGCATCGATCCGAGTGTGATTGGTGGTCTTCGATTGGAAATAGATGGGCGTGTGTACGACAGTTCGGTAAGACGTCACCTGGAGCGCCTCAAAGAATCGTTCAACAACAAGCTCTAACAACGCATTTTTATATCAAGAGTTTTTTAACGATGGGCCGTCTGGCCCAGTGATAGCAAGGAAAGACGGATGGCTATTAATATTGAGGAAATTAGTCAGATAATCCGCAAGCAAGTCGAAGATTACGACAAGCAGATCGAAGTGACGGAATCTGGCACAGTCATCACGAGCAGCGACGGTACTGCGCGTGTATTTGGGCTCGAAAATGCAATGCAGGGCGAATTGCTTGCATTCCCGAAAGAAGTTTATGGATTGGTGCTGAATCTCGAGGAAGACAACGTCGGTTGTGCCCTTCTGGGTGAGGCCCATCTCGTCAGCGAAGGTGATGTTGTTCGCAGAACGGGCCGCATTGCTTCCGTTCCCGTAGGTGAAGGCCTCATCGGGCGCGTCGTCAATGCCCTTGGACAACCCATCGACGGTCTGGGGCCCATTGCGGCAACCGAGAATCGCCCGGTTGACATTAAAGCCCCCGGCATCATTGCACGTCAGAGCGTATCTGAGCCACTGCAGACCGGTTTGAAAGCACTGGATGCCCTCGTTCCCATTGGCCGCGGCCAACGCGAGCTTATCATCGGCGACCGCAAGACCGGTAAAACCGCCGTTGCCATCGACGCCATCATCAATCAGAAAAACACCGATGTTTACTGCATTTACGTCGCCATCGGCCAAAAACAATCCACGGTTGCACAGGTCGTCGAGACACTGCGCAAACACGATGCGATGAAATACACCATCGTCGTCAGTGCAACGGCCTCTGAGTCAGCCCCGCTGCAGTACCTCGTACCTTACGTCGGCTGCACGATGGGTGAATATTTCCGCGACAACGGCAAACACGTCCTCATCATTTATGATGATCTTTCGAAACAGGCTGTTGCTTATCGCCAGCTGGCACTGCTCCTTCGTCGTCCGCCTGGGCGCGAGGCTTATCCCGGTGACGTTTTCTATCTGCACAGCCGTCTGCTCGAGCGCGCGGCCAAGATGCGCGAGGACTGGATCATCGTCGATGAAAATGCCGCCGAAGGTACCGAAACCGGCGTGGATGGCAAAGTCTATCCCGGTGCCCGCGGCAAAGAGGAAGCCGAAAAAGTGGCCAAGGAGAAAGGCTCTTCTTACAAAGTCATCAAGCACCCCAAAACGGGTGGTTCTTTGACGGCATTGCCCATTATTGAAACCCAGGCCGGCGACGTTTCGGCATACATTCCGACGAACGTCATTTCGATTACCGACGGCCAGATCTTCCTCGATACCGACCTCTTTAACGCCGGTACTCGTCCCGCCATCAACGTCGGTATTTCGGTCAGCCGTGTCGGTGGTGCCGCTCAGATCAAGGCCATGAAACAGGTTGCCGGTACCCTCCGCATCACGCTGTCGAACTACCGCGAACTCGCCGGTTTTGCCCAGTTCGGTTCAGACCTCGATGCCGAAACCCAGGAAATCATCGCCAACGGCCAGCGCCTGACCGAGATCCTCAAGCAGGGACAACAGGTGCCAATGCCCGTCGAAAAACAGATCATGATTATCTACGCGGCAACACACGGTTTCCTCAAGGAATATCCCGTCAACGTCCTCAAGCGTTACGAAGAGGAAATGCACGTGTTCATCGAGACAAATCATTCCGATATTCTGGCCGATATCCGGAACAAGAAAAAATTGGATGATGAACTCGAAGGGCGTATGAAAAAAGCGCTCGAATCCTTTAAGGGCACGTTTGATCCCAATAAAAAGTAGGGAGTTTGAGTTGGAAGTTTGAGTTTGAGTCGGGGAGAATCAATCCTCTTTTTCAAGCCCAAACTTAAACTCGCCACAATGATAAGGAATCGGAAACATGGCGAATCTCAAGCAGATCCGTAAACATATCGCGAGTGTACAAAATACCGAAAAGATCACAAAAGCCATGAAGATGGTTGCGGTATCGAAGCTCCGTAAATCACAGAAAGCCGTTGTCGAAACACGCCCCTACGTGAATGAACTCATCAACGTCATTGAGCATCTGATTGCCAAAGCCGAGGGTTCGAGACACCCCATGCTTCGCAATCCCGAGGTTCGAAAAAACGCCGTTCTCATCGTCGTTTCTGGGGACAAGGGGCTCTGTGGTGCTTACAACCATAATATTGTCAAAAGTGCACGCCGTTTTATCGATGAACACAAAGGTCAGTACGAAAATCTCAAATTGATCTTTCTCGGCCGCAAGGCACATGAGGCCATGCAGCGTACCGAAGGCGTCGAAAAAGAATGGATCAGCGATGCATGGACTAAAAAGCCCGATGCATTGGCACTCGAGATTTCCAGGAGATTGTGCGACGATTTTGTAGAAGGCAAGGTCGACGAAGTCTTCATTCTCTATACGGTATTTAAGAGTGCCATTGCACAGAGAGTCGTACTGGATGGCCTTTTGCCACTCCAGTCCATCATTCAGAATACGGATGCCGATGGCCATGCACTCGTAACGGATGAAGAAAAAGAACGTCTCTCGGAAACGAGTTACATCTACGAGCCATCCAATCACGAAATTCTCGACATGCTCCTTCCGCGCGTCGTCGGTATTCATGTTCAGCGCAGTCTTCTCGAAAGCCTGGCCAGCGAGAATGGTGCCCGCATGACCGCCATGGACAGCGCCTCGAAGAATGCTTTCGAAATGATTGGACGCCTCACACTTCAATTCAACCACGCACGCCAAGCAGCCATTACGACAGAGCTCAACGAAGTCGTCAGCGGCGCCGAAGCCCTGTAACCAATGCGCAATTCGCAATTCGCAGTTCGCAATTATTCAGGCATTCTCAAGGTAATATCTAAAGAAATGAGTTTCTTTAGCTTTATAATCACACATTAGTTTTGCATACTAATTGCGCATTGCGCATTGCGCATTGCGAATTCAAAGCATTAAAACCTACAATGGGTTATAATCATAATACCTCATTCTTTCTCAAATCATAGGGAGTTTTCATGAGCTCAGCCAATATCAGTCATGGAAAAATTCTGCAGGTCATCGGGCCTGTCGTCGACGTCGTGTTTGAAGGTGATTTGCCCGAAATCTACACTGCACTTCGCGTATCGAACCCCGCCATCAGCAAGAAAGAAGGCAACCTCGTTCTCGAAGTTGCGCAGCACATCGGCGAACATGTCGTGCGTACCATCGCCATGGACAGCACGGACGGTCTCGTCCGCGGCATGCCCGTCACCAATACTGGCCGCGGCATTACCGTTCCCGTCGGCAAAGAAGTGCTCGGCCGCATCATGAACGTCGTCGGCGAACCCGTCGATGAAAATGGCGACATTGCAGCAAAAGAGCGCTGGGAAATCCATCGCCCCGTTCCTTCGTTCGAAGAACAGGCCGTTTCGGTCGAAACCTTCGAAACCGGCATCAAGGTCGTCGACCTGCTGGCCCCCTATGCCCGTGGCGGTAAAATTGGTTTGTTCGGCGGCGCCGGCGTCGGCA
>DGWW01000211.1 GCA_002395385.1 Myxococcales bacterium UBA4248 | reverse complement strand
ACGCCTTCCAGGCGTATCGATCCTCAGGCGTATCGATCCTATTGGAGAATTGCCATTCAATTGCTAATTGCTAACTGCTAACTGCTAATTGCTCAATAGTCCATGCCATGCGCTCGCAGGCATCAGATCAAAAAATTGTTGTTTCATCTGCTCGGCATCGCCCGTTTTCTTTTCCCTCTGGAGTGAGAGTATCGTCAGGTAATAGGCTTTTTCGGTCAATTGTCCATTGCCTGCCTTATCGATAATCATTCCCCAGGTCTGGCGCGCTTGTGCCTCTTTTTTGTTCATGCTTTGAGCACGTCCCAGTTCGAGCAGAATCTCATATTGCGTGTTTTGCGGCGCCAGAATATTCAGGCCATTGAGCAGCTGTTCTGCCTGATCGGCCCGGTTGTTCGCAAGATCATTGCGCGCAGTGATGAGCGCCAATTGAGTCAGCTTGGCACCGTGCTTGGTTTTAAATGTCTGGGCAGCATCATTGGGAACTTTGCTCAGGTGTTTGACCAAAGCTCGAATCCATTTGTCATTTCTCGTTTTATCGGCATAATCCAGGCAATTCTCCATCAGTTTGGGAATTTCCGGATTGGCATAGCGTTTGGCATAATCATCGGCGAGTGTTTTGGCAGCCCCTTCTTCATCACAAATCGAGAGTTTTTGGGCGATGATATGCATCAGAACTTGAGAATTGGTCCCGCTGTCCTCGAGCATTTCGAGCATTTTCAGGGTCTGTGTCTTTTGAAGCTTTGCTTCGGGAAAACAAGTGACGGCAGCCCATCTGACATCCCCGAAGAGCGGGTTGGTGGCACTGTGGATTTTGTTAAGTATCGATTTTTTAGCATCCGCCGGTAGTTTGTCGAATGCAACCCGTGAGATTCTGTCTTTTGCCGCCGGGTACTGGTTGTGATCGAGCTCATAGTTGAGCAGAACGACCTGTGCCTGCGGTGACATCTCATTGGGAGCGGCTTCTTCGAGATGATTGAGGAAATACGTCGTTTTTTCATCAATTTCCGGCAAAAAGGTATAGGCCTCATCCCGGGATTTATCGACAAAAGCCTTAATTTTTGGGCGTTTTAGGAGTGTTTTAAAAGCCTTGTCACAACTCAAATCGTAAGCGACAGTCCTGCGCTGATTGGGTGCAAGCTTATTGCCCCATTCCACAATGCGCTCCCAGCGAGCAGTACGTTCTGCATCACCCGAGAGGTTCTCCAAAATGTCGAGATTGAGTTCGACAGCAGTCATGGCCTCACAATTGGCTTTGAGCGATTTTTCGGCCGCAATGCGATACTGCTGCAAATTCGTGGACGAAATATATTTGGCGACCTCAGCAATTCGGGATTTATACGTTGCCAGGCAAGTTCCTTCCCGAATCCAGTCTGTACAAGCCTGAGCTTCGCCCTCCGTGCCGGCCATGCTCGTACACATGATAAAGGAACTTTCTTCATCCTGTTTTTGTGCCATGGCATGCGCAGGGATAATAAGAGGCATGCATAGTGCAATGAGAAAAGAAAAGTTTTTCATGACAGCTCCCCAAAAAGAAAGAGCGCAGCGTATGCCGCAGGCATAGCGGCGCGCACAAAGCGTATGGCGGCAAAGCCGCCGTAGCGTGTGCATATACTTTATCAGAGACACAAAGAAAGCTAAAATTCTTTTAACACAGGCCTAACTTTGATAAAGTAGTAATGTTGTATTGGAAATTTTCCATCTCTTAGGGCAAATCAGAAGGAATCAGCCATGGCCAGTGAAAAGAGTGAAGTCAAAAAAACGAAACGCCGCAGTAAAAAAGCAGATCAGGAACCTGAAAATATCAATCAGGCAGCCGAAGCAGAACAATCGGATACGGCAGCCGAAGACGCACCGGTCCAGGATGCACCAGCCGTCGAAGCGGCTCCGGTCGCCGATGAACCGGATGTTCCCGAAAGTGAACGCATCCACCGCTATGATGTCGTCATTACCAGCGAGCGCGCTGGTTACAAACCACCCAAAGCGGCTTTGGCTGCAATGGTACAACAACTCGCTTTTCGTGGTTTTGCAGCCCCGGTCGATGAAGCCATCGCCGAAAAATGGACAGAGGTTTACTTTGAGCCAGGTCCGTCTGCCCATGAAATGTTCATCGAAAAGAGCTATACAAGTGATGAACCCGTTTATAAAGAACTCGTGCTGCGCGTTTCAGACAAGCCGTTTTTCTGTGATTTTTCACCAACACCCCAAAGGCCGTTGTATTGGAGCATCGAGCTGTACGGATCGCGTTTTATTGATCCCATTGGGGCTTTCCGCAAACTCTTCCTAGATGCATTCAACCTGAGAATTGCCATCTGTTCGAAAGATGCCGGCCCTGTGCCCGAACACAAAACAGTTTCCGAAGAGGAACTGCCCATCGAAAAGAAAAAACATGAACGCGGTCTTGGCATTGCCGGAACCGATGTGGAAGAAATGTAAGTCATAACAAGGATTTTAAGGAGAGATTTATGGCAGGTATAGTTATTGGTGTCATCTTGCTCATCATCGGTGTGGTCTTTTTCGTGATGCGCGGTTCCGATCAGAAGAAACTGGAGCAGCTCACGGGATCCGGCAAACAAAAACTCGGAGAGCTCGTCCCCATTCTTAAAGAAACCAAAGCTTCGTTAGGTGACCTCGGAGAAGATGGTGCCATTTCGGAAAATGTCACAGTCATGGGCACACCCAAATGTGACCAGCCCCTCAAGAGCCCGCTGGGTGGACAAGAATGTATCTATTATAAATACACCGTTAAAAATATCTGGACCGAACGCTACACCGAAACCAATTCCGAAGGACGTTCTGTTACGAGAACACGCCGTCACGAAGACGTCATGGATTCGGGCGAAAGCAGCGTTCCCTTTACGATCGATGATGGCACCGGCACCATTCTGGTAGACCCGATGGATGGTACCTTCGAAGGCCTGACCAAAACCGTCGAACGTTCCGAAAATAACTTCGCCAATATGAGCGGTCCATCTATCCAAATCGGTGGGCTTTCTCTCAACCTCAACAATTTAGGCGCTAACCGAAGCCGCCCCGAATCCATCAAGTATTCCGAAGAAATCATCGGCCTCAACCGCCGTTTGACCGTCGTCGGCAATGTATGCGATAAAATGGGTGAATTGTGCATCCAGAAGAATGGCAAAACCAAAGTCATCATCTCGACCAAATCCGCCGATGAAATGGTTGCCGACAGCAAAAAAGCAGTCCGCAACAAGGGTATTGGTGCGATGGTTTGCGGTGGCCTCGGGATACTCGCCATCATCATTGGGATTATTTCGAAGATTGCCTCGTAATAAGCAATGGGATGTGCAAAACTAAAGGACAACTCTTTGATAATTGATAATTGATAATTGATAATTGGAATGCAAAACCAAAGGTGGAAGCTAAAGCTAAAAAACTCATTCTTTAGAAATAAAATCGAGAATGCCCTAATTGCTAATTGCTATTTGCACATTGCTAAATTCCCCTATTGTGTGTTAAAAAAAGATAAGTTCTACCGTGCAAAAGCACGTCATTTTGATTGGAGGTTTTTCGAATGCGCACAAAAGATGATGTTGAGCAGTACCTGATTGATCTAGACACAGCCTACGAAAGCTTGGGCGATGGCGTTTATCGTCTTTATGACGATATGGACGATGTCGATGATATCATCGTTCTCGTGACTGAGCCGTTGGTCGTGTTCAGTGTTCGTCTGATGAAAGTCCCCACCCACAACCGCGAAGCATTTTTCCAGAAGTTGCTTGAGCTCAATGCCTCGGCACTCGTGGCAGGTGCTTATGGTCTCGACGGCGACCATGTCATCATTACGGACACGCTCCAGCTTGAGAATCTTGATTTCAATGAATTCCAGGCATCTGTCGAAACGTTGGTGATGGCCATCCATGAGCACTATCCAATGCTGATGGATATGTGCAAAGAAGATGCAGCCGAAGAAAAGGCTGACGAAAAAGCAGCTGAAGAGAAGAAAGAAGAGAACGCATAAGGAGATTTTGACATGGGCATTTTTTCACGTATTTCTACACTTTTCAAAGCTGAAGCCAACGCCGCCATCGACAAGATGGAAGATCCCGAGAAGATTTTAAATCAAACCATTCGCGACATGACCGAGCAGTTGACGGAAGCGAAGAAAAAAATCGCCGAAAGCATTGCTTACGAAAAACGCCTGAAGATCCAGTATGACAAGGCATTGGAAAAAGCCAAAGAATGGGAAAATAAAGCCATGATGGCCGTCAATGCAGGCCGCGATGATCTTGCAACCGATGCACTTCAGCGCCAGGCAGAAGCCCAGCGCGAAGCGGATGGTTTCCGCGTCCAGTGGCAGGCTCAGAAACAGGGCTGTGATAAACTCAAAGAACAGCTCAAGAATATGAACAACAAAATCGAGGAAGCCAAACGCAAAAAAGGCCTTCTCGTTGCACAGGCAAAACGTGCAGAAGCCAGCAAGACCATTCACGAAACGCTCTCTGGCATCAACGAATCGGCTGCATTCTCGACGTTCGATCGTATGGCCGAAAAAGTCGAAGCCCTCGAAGCTCAGGCACAGGCCAGCGAAGAACTCGCAACTGAGTACAGCTCCGGTGACAGCCTCGAAGATGAAATCAGCAAACTCAAACCCACCGTCAGCAACAACGATGCACTCGCAGCACTCAAAGCCAAAATGGGCAAAACCGCTCCCGCTGCACCTGCTCCCGCTGAACAGGCCTATGACAGCCAGTACAACTCCGGTGCTGCAAGCGGAAAATCCCTTGCAAACGTCTCGAGTTGGGATGACCTATAAGCCAGTGTTTTATTAATGTTTAGCCCGCGCCGCTTCGACGCGGGCTTTTTTTACCAGGATAATTATGGAACAGCGACTCATCTCTGAATTAGGAAACACCATCCATCAGAATGCAGGCTTTGTTTCTTCGATGAAAAATGAAATTGCCCGCGTCGTCGTCGGACAGGAACACATGGTCGAAGCCGCCATGATTGCTCTGCTGACTGGCGGGCATATTCTGCTCGAAGGAGTGCCCGGACTCGCCAAAACTTTGTTATGCAATACGATTGCCCAGGTCGTCGACTGCCAGTTTCATCGCATTCAGTTTACCCCCGATCTGCTCCCTTCGGACCTGATTGGTTCGCTCGCCTATCGGCAAAATGACGGCACTTTTTACGCCAAAAAAGGTCCCGTCTTCGCCAATCTCGTGCTCGCGGATGAAATCAACCGCGCACCGGCAAAGGTTCAATCTGCACTCCTCGAAGCCATGCAGGAAAAACAGGTCACCATCGGCGAAACAACCTACCCGCTGCCAAGACCTTTCCTCGTCGTGGCAACGCAAAACCCCATCGATCAGGAAGGCACTTACCCACTTCCCGAAGCACAAGTCGATCGATTCATGCTCAAGGTAATCGTCGATTACCCGACCATCGAAGAAGAAAAACGAATTCTCGAGCGCACAACTTCCCCGCAAAAGACGACCGTTACACCTGTGACTTCAGCAAGTCACATCATTACGGCATCTTCTATCGTCGAATCGATTTATATCGATGAACGCGTCCAGAATTACATCGTCAATATTGTCTATGCAACGCGCAAACCCGAGAATTACGGTCTTCCCAAACTCAAGGAATGCATCGCAAGAGGCGCAAGCCCGCGCGCCACGATTGCACTGGCGGCTGCAGCCAAAGCACTCGCGTTTATGGATATGCGCGCCTTTGTGACCCCGGATGACATCCAAAAACTCGCCTTCGATGTGCTGCAACACCGAATTGCACTCACCTACGAAGCCGAGGCCGACAACATCACCCCCGTCGATATCATCGAAGCCATTCTCGGGAAAGTCGAAGTCCCCTAAGGTCAAAACCAAGCGAGACGTTGGGGCGGCCCCGTGTGGGTCGCCCCAAGGCGTGCCATCCCCACGAGAAATAAACAAGCGAGACGTAGGGGCGACCCCGTATGGTCGCCCCAAGGCGAGCGTTTACCCTAAAAAAATAAGCGCACCTGGAGGCGTGCAATGTCACAACCCGGGGTGAGCGAAGCGTAACCACGGGACAAGCAGCGGCCCCGTGTGGGTCGCCCCAAGGCGTGCCATCCCCACGAGAAATAAACTACGGCAAAAGCCGACCTGCTGACCCCAGAATCACAAAGACGAGGATGGTGCCCAATTCCTGAAACATGCCGCATTTGGTAGAGATACGCACCCCCGTACCCAAAAAAATGATCATCAGGGCCAAGCCGAGAAAACCAACAAACGACAGGTCAAAACAAATCCCCAGCACGCCAAGAAGCAACGGCACAAGACAAAAATGAAGGATTGTCCCGGCTTGAGCAAACTTCATATCACTCGAAGAAAACAGGCGCACGGATGCCCACAAAATCAGGTCGAGCAGCAAAACCTTGACGATGCCAAAACAAACGGCAGCTGCCACGCGCGTTGAGATTGGTATCGTCATGAGATATTCATAATACTTGTGCCCGGAAAACATCTCTTCGAATTGATACAACACGCGCACGACAGTTACCGGAACCACTGCCAGCAACGCCAAGACAAATGACAGAACAAAGGAGCCATCCTTTGCCGTCATAAAAAATGCCGATGTATTGGTAAACATCGAGACAATCGCACGGGGAAACTCAGAAATCCGACGCGGCGCATCCGGAATGTCACTCGCTGTCTTCTCGATGGGCTTAAACAAATCCCGCCGCATGGCCTCGATGAGCGCATCATCCTGCTCAATGCAGTGCTCACAATACCGACGGCCAGAGATCCAAAATGCGCAGTTTTCACACAACATTTTGCCACATTTGGCACAAAGACAAAATGCCTCTTTGTTTGGATGGTTCGCACATGTATAAGCACGTTGCGCACGAAGGGAGGCACTCGAAATGGGCGTTGGTTCAGATGTCGTTTGTTGAGAATTCATAAAAATGATAGTTATCGATCAACACAGAGAACGTCTTCCCGCTTTGGGAAAGCGATTCTCAATACACCCGTTTTATAGCAATGTGCAATGTGCAATGTGCAGTTAGCAGTTAGCAATTCGAGGATTGCTCGATTTTTTTCCTAAAGAATGAAGTTTTTTTTAGCCTCAGAAATTCCCTTTAGTTTTGCATACGAATTACGAATTACGAATTACGAATTACGAATTAAAAAGTGAGCATCGTTAGATGCGAACAAATCCGTTTGTAAAAAACAAAATTTCCCCAATCTTGCTATCTCAACGAATCCTGCAATTACCCCGGAGATTGCATTCATAATTCCGAATTCCGAATTAAATAACGATTCCGCATTCCAACTTAATCATGCGCTTCAAATACTGCACATTCTGTCTTCTCATGCTCTGCATTTTTTGCGGGTGCAAGGAAATGCCCCAAAAAAAGCAGCCTAAAAAGCCACAGTACGACATCGAAAAAGTATCCAGGAACATCGAACGTTTTACCAAGACAGATACACCGCCCGAAGGTATTCCCAAACCACCCGCGCGCGTGCATCCCATTCTGGATCTGGCACATGCATTCGATACCATGCAGCCACAGGACGAAACAGCGCAGCCGCAAGCCCTCGGTGAACCGCCGGCCAGAATTGTTCTGAGCCAGTTCCCTTCCGATAATGCCACCAAAATCATCCGCGTCAACATCAGCCTCAAAGGCGTCCCACGAAACCTGCACGACGAAACCGAAGAACGCATCTGGTCGATGCTCAATGCCCATGCGCCCCAACCCTGGGAATTGCGCAAAACACGATCGATCGACAAACAGGAATCCAGCTGGGGACACCTCAATGTCGAATACAAAAAGCAAACGATACGTCTCAAACGCACCTCCAAAACGGCACCAGTGCGCGCCGAAATACATTACAGTTTCGAAATGTCATTCGGAGCACCAGGAGATCTCAAACCCTCATGGGATCATTGGAAATACACATTCAATGACGAAATCGCCATCTCCAAGGAGAGTTCTGTCACTGCTCTTTTCTGGCAAAAACTCGAGCAGGAACTCCCCGCCCTAACGGTCATCCATCCCGAAGAAACCGCGCAATGGCTGCGAACACAGGGACTTGCCCCAAACATTCTCGACAATGGCTTGGGAACGATGCAGCTCCCCGAGCACCGATATTACGATTCCGGCTGCCTTCTATCCCGCACCGACACCCAGAATTACGAACTGCGCACCATCCACGCGCCCTATTCTCCTGCACGAAAGATCGATATTCCCACAGTGCTCGACATGCACTGTGATCGCGATGCAACGTTCATCCTGGCCTCCGAAACTCCGATACGCGTCGCCCTCTACTACCAGCCCTCACACAAGCCCCATGCCTGGAAAACGCAGCTCGACTTCGCCGACAGCATCAAACAAGGCGACATTGGCATGCACGTCGACGATGACCTTATCTGCCTCTATACTGGCCTCGATCCCCAGCATAATCGCGGCATGGAAATCCAGTGCCTCGATCACCGCACCGGCCTCGTTCGATGGCAAACACGACGACTCCCCGGTGCCCTTCGCGGCATCGCCTTCGATGACCACCAAATCGTCGCCGCCAATGATCAGGGCATCTTTTCATTATCGCGCGACGGCAAAATCCTACACGCCGAACGCATCCATACCTCCTCGCGCATGCGTTATCGCAGCTTTTGCCAGCTCCAGAATCGCCTCATGATCATGACCGGCCCAGGGCAATTCGCCGCCTGGAATCTCGACAAAAATGTATTCGACTGGCAAGGAGCCAGCTTCGAATCCGAATTTATACATTGCGGACAGCAAAATACTTTTCTCTTCTCCGAAGTCGGCGGATACCTGCTCGCCTTTGATATCGAAAATAACACTCCACTCTGGAAATATAAAACCGTATCAACGCCCCGAGACGCCTTCTCCTACGGCGATGTTATATATATATTAATAGATCGAGCTATTCTCGTACTCGACCGCAAAACAGGACAGCCTAAAGTTCAAATTCCACTTCCATGGCTCGCAGATAAATTTATACAAATCGGTCATAAGCTTTACCTCGATGCCGCCAAAGCCATTTATACATGGCGCTGAATTCTTTTGTGTGGTGCGGCTATTGCATACGCCGCACGATCGCGCTATTGGCCAAAAGGCCAATACGCGCGATCATCTATTTATGATATTCCCCAAATACCCCCAAAATTCACAGACAAATCACTCCCAATAACAATAAAAATAATCCCGCAAATAAACAGGATCCTCGCTCTCCATGCGACAGATATCACTCTCGGTCGCACGATATACAATTTCTAAATGTTCATCAATCCCCGTTTTGGGCGTCTCAATTTCAAAGTGCATATTGGCATTTTTCCCTGGCGGTACGGTCTCCTCTGTCTTTATATAATAAGTCTGAATCGGCTTACCTTTCTTATCTTCCTGGTATACATCGGCCTGAATCACGGTTCCCGCAGGAATCGGAACCAAACCATGATTGATGATTGAAAAATAGATCAATTCTTTCTCACGGCATGCATGCGAATGCACCCACGAATCGACATATAATTCAAATTGCATTTGATAATCTTTTGCATTTTTAAGTGTATTCATGCGGAAGTTATTGAGTCCATCCGTCTTCCAGTTGATTCGCGCTTTCGCCGGAACGGTGCCGTCATCCAATATATTGGTCACACTGTAGGCATGCTGATTGTATATCCTTCGAGTCGGCATCCACCTACTCGCCTGAACCTTCCCATCCACGACCTGCTCACCACTGTACACACGAACGCCGCTGCTGCCCTTGCGTTTTGATGCAGGGCCATCCAGCAGCGATTGTATACATGCATCCACTTCACCTTTGATATATTGCGCCGAACTCGGACAATTCTTCTTCGATTGTGTCCTGTTCGAAGCGAGTACAATTTCGGCATGACCATCATTATTGACATCAGCAACCACCGGATATTCGAAAAGCGTCGCCGACGTATTGCAAAGACAAAAAGCAGTATCGCCTTTAGCCCCATCATACACGCGTAAAAACAGCTCATCGCCGTACAGAATTTCGGCTTTCCCGTCGCCATTAAAATCGAAAACAGCACTGCCGGTCGAACGCGATGACATATCCTGTACTTTATGTGACCACTTGACCTTGCCCTGGTAACTCAATGCCAGATAATGCGTACCGCTGCTCAGCATGACCGACGGATGTGTGTCATCATCGATGCGTGCAATCGTGGCCGGGCCGCCGCCCCACTCATCCAGCGTGCCAAGATGAACATCGACTGGTGCAGACCAAAAATCCGTGCCATCGTTTTTAAATGCCATCACCGTATGCGAAAGCGTCCCCCACGACGTGTCATGGTATGTCTTGCGCGTCACGACGATCTCCGGCTTGCCGTCGAGATCGAGATCGGCAATCGCAGGGTAACCATCCGGCTGATCCGTACGATGGTACACTTCTGTCAGCTTGCCTTTCTTTAAATCGGCGCGATAAGCCACATTGCCGCCAATGAGTTCGGGCTTGCCATCCTCATCGAGGTCTGCTGCAATCGCATAGTTCGCCCCCGAAACAACATCATTCTCTGCACTGGCAATCAACTTCCCTGTCTGGGCATTGTATATCCGGTAACGCGCATGCACTTCGGGCACCCCATCACCATCAAAATCGACAAGCCCTACAGCCGTATTGCCGCATTCCTCCGTTTCTGAATCCCCCTTCCAAATCAGCTTTGCCTCATGGTTGTAAGCCACGAGATGATGATCCTCAGAGCATGTAATGATTTGGAGCCCCGAAACATCGACACCATTGTATTCTTTCGTCCCCTCGGGATAAAGTCGCCCAATCGCAACCTGGCTGCTGGGATCTGTCAGCGGTTTGCCATCGCTCGAAGCCAACAGCTTACCGTCTTTCCCGCTGATAATGCGCAAAATCCCATTATTTTCCCAGCTCATGCTGTCTTTGAGCCAGCTGTTAAAGACAATTTCGGGCACATTGTCGCCATTGATATCCGCCACCATCGGGGCCATGACGACATTGATGTGATCCGGGAAATCGCCGCCCGGCGCAAGTTCACCCTCGCCCCAGTGGAACAACAGATGAGGTTCAAAAGTCCCGCCACTCGGCAAATCTTCGGTCTTGCATGTTGTTGTGTCCATCTTTTGCTTAGGAATGCATACGTGCGACTCAAGATCGCAATATAATCCTTCCGGACAGGCATAATTGTCATAACACGATGTATTGGGCTTGATACATTGATCCATAACACAAAACTCATCGCCGCCACAACATCCATAGACGGCCTCCATGAACTTTACGACACAGACGGTCTCATCCGATTTGCAAGGGGCGCATATACCACCAAAACACGTCTCGTCTGCCGCACAGCAATAATTATCGCATAGCCTTTCGGTATCACAACAAACATGATCGTAATATGCACAAAGCTTATCGCCCGAGCAATCCGAATCTTTCTTGCACTCTACATCTTCACATTTGTTGTCATAACAAATCTGGCGTTCCGAGCAATGTGCGTTACTCGTGCATTCCACTTTTTTACATTGATGGTCACGACAAATCGATTTTTCCGGACAATCATCGTTGTTTTTGCATTCCACCTCTACACATTGATGCTCACGACAGACATGTTTTTCCGGGCATTGCGAATCAATACCGCATCCAAGACATTTACCAAAATAACAGACTAACTCCCCTGGACAATCTGAATCATGTTCACATTCATCCGTTGGGCCGGGCATACAAAAAACACCGATACAAATCTGCCCCCCGGTACAATCCGCATCCGTCATGCATTCGGGTTCAACCTCTTCCAAAGCGCATTTGCCATCCTCACAGATCTGACCTTCGGAGCAATCCGAATCCGTCGTGCATTCTGGATCATTCGGTTTGGGAATGCACTTTGTCTCCTCACAGATCTGACCTTCGGAGCAATCCGCATCCATCGTGCATTCGGATTCATTCGGTTTAGGAATGCACTTTGTCTCCTCACAGATCTGACCTTCGGAGCAATCCGAATCCGTCGTGCATTCGGGTTCATTCGGTTTGGAAATGCACTTTGCCTCCTTACAGATCTGACCTTCGGAGCAGTCCGCATCCGTCGTGCATTCTGAATCAGCCTCTTTTAAAGCACACTTGCCTTCATCACAAATCCGCCCCTCGGTACAATCGGCATCCGTCGTACAGACATTCGACACACAAACCAAATTCTTACAGAGCATCCCATCGGGGCATTCGGCGTCCAATTGGCATGGTTTCGGTGGTGCATCATCGCCATCTTTGACGACATGAACGTCATCTCGGCAGGCATTTAAAAATGCCATGGATGCTACCAAAGTACATAAACATAATTTCGAAACTTTCATATCGTCCTCTATGACTAATGGTATGCTTCTTCACACAGACACTTCCCCACAAAAGCAATATACCATTTTATTGTCATAGAAATAGAAAAAAGTAATGAATCCTCTACTTATGTTATTACTCAGCCGCTACACGAAGCCCGTAGGGCTGCAAGATTTGTAGCCCCCGGTTGGAGCCGTAGGCAACTACCGGAGGATTAGATGACACCAAATGAATAAGATCCCCGTAGGGGATCAATATTGAACACCTACGGCGTTCAAAACATAATAATACCGTTCTGATCCCCCCGGCGTTGCCGGGGGCTATTGATATTGAACGC
>DGWW01000173.1 GCA_002395385.1 Myxococcales bacterium UBA4248 | reverse complement strand
GCCTGATGATTCCTGTGAATGCATCGGCGGAACATGGCAAAACTGCAGCTATACCTGTTCCGAAACCTGCACGAATGGTTATACTTGCGACACGACGATCGGTGTATGCAACTGCCAGGGACTTTATTGCAATTCCCACGAAACATGCACAAGTGAAGGCTGCCGATGCAACGGCAATGTCTGCACTTCCAAAGAGTACTGTTCTGAAGAAGGCGATTGTGTATGCTCTTATGATAACAAAATCTGCGGTGAATTCGAAACATGCACGGACGAAGGCTGCCTGTGCCAGGGACAGCTCTGCACCGGCACGGAGATCTGTACCGAAAACGGCTGCCAGCAGCCCAAACCCGCAATTATCGTCTCCCAGGAACTCAACTGCTATGAAGATGGCGAATCACCTTGCTTCACCTCGCTCATGCTCAACAGGGCGCCGGCATCCAATGTCACCATCAGATGGGATGAGGTCAAAGACGGCGTGAGTTGTAAAAGTTATGACGTCGATTTTGATGGCCTTCATGAGTGCACCATAACGCCCGAGAAATGGAACGATATCTCCTATTGCTCATTGACATGCCAATCTATCGAACCGGACAATGAACATAAAATTAGCGATAAAACTGTCACACGGACACTCACAGCATCCAGCGATGATGCAGTCTGGAACGGCGTGACCGGTGAATTGACGGTTAACGTGCTGGATTCGGATCATGCCGGTTTTGATGTCGGCTGCGGCACAGTTGGTGAAGACTATAGTGACAAAACCATCTGGTCATGTAATCAGGCAACAACCAGCGAGTTCGGGTCTTATTCCGAGATTTATCAACATTTGGGCATGGAAGCATGGCAATTTTTTAACAACAATATTGCAGTAAAACTTACTGCAAATCCGGAATGTACGATTCGCATCGAAGCCTCTATCACTAATGATGACGGGACGATAGCGCCATACGGTGAATTATCCGGAGAACATGCAGCAACCGGATTTATATTTAATTCTGAAAACTGGAACTTAACACAGACAGTAGAATTGAAAGGAACAACTGACGGCGCAAACAACAATATGACACCACATACCTATACCATCACCCTGCATCCTGTGGTCGACAACAACTGTGCCGAAGTATGGAAAAATCTTTCGGATTACAGGATTTCCGTGCTGAATGAAGACGACAGTACGAAGCCTTCTATTTTTGTTAATCCCGGTGCGAGTACGTTGGAGGAGGCCAATAAACAGATTTTTTCCTTTATAAAGCTACAGAAACAGCCAACAGTCGATACGACGATTACTGCTAAAATTCAGCCAGAAACAGATCGCTGTACACTTCTGGACGGGGGTTTTGGCACTCCAGTATCCGAACTCCAGCTCAGCTATACAAAAGATAACTACAACGAAGTACAGACGATCGTCGTGAAAAGTATCGACAACGATATCGATGATGGCGATGGCGAATGTAGTATTCTCCTCACAGGTTCGTCTACCGATACAAACCCAGAGACATCATACAATGGCATTACAAAAGAGATTAAGAAAACAATTATTAACGACGATATATCCGGCGTTACAACAGCCAGGTATGATGCAAAATTGTACGAAACCAAAAGTACATCACAACCAGATACTGGTGCATGGCAGATTCAGCTTAATTCAAGACCCACAGCAGATGTGACACTCACCCCAAAAATCACAAACAGCTCCGCAACAGACACCGATACACATCTCAAAGTAACATCCAAACCACTTGTCTTCACACCAGATAATTACAATACACCGCAGAACATCACCTATCAGGCTGTAAAAGATAAAAAGATTACCGGAGATGTTTCGGTGAAATTATCTTATACAGCCACATCAACTGATCAAAAATACAATAATCTGGCGGAAGAAAAAGTTATCACAATCGTCGATTCCGATACAGCGGCTATCAAAACGAGTTTTGACAATGTCCTTCATATACCTGGGAATGTCCTTCGCGAAAGAAATCCGTTGGAGTATATGTATCTCGACGTAAATCTTAGCAGTATTCCGTCCAGCGATGTCAATCTCACACTTACACCGTCAAGCGACCGTATTGCCCTTTCCAAGACCAAACTTACGGTATCTGCAACAAAATCCGACCCGCTCCAGCTCACAATTACCTCAGAGAAAGGCACTTCGATTATCCCTGTCTATGTCTATCCAATCAACAATTCAAAAGTCGATGGTGATATCGACACTTATGTCAATATCAAAGCTGTTTCCAGCGATAAAAACTACAATAATAAAACAGTCAAATCAGGCAATATCAGAGTACTGGACAACGATAAGCCAAATGATTTGACAATTAAGTGCACAAACACTGCGCGTTGCACGCTTGCAAACAACACTTCCAATTGTACCATAGAACTCAACAGCACCGCACAAAGTTCTATTCCTAATACTACAAACGCTCTTACCGTTTATTGTTATTCAGAAGATGTTTATTTCAGTACAACCGAGAGCTATTATAACACAATAACGAACAGCTATTACAATATGACGACATTCACGCTTGAAAAATCCGGCAGTTGGAAAACGACAACCGGTGTCGTTCGCTCATTGCAATGCGATGGCCACGATTCATCGCTGGTGGGAAATACCTCATTCACTTGTTACGCCGAAGGCACAAATTACTATGCCACGGGCACGGGAAAAATTTCATATAATTACAATCCATAGCGTTCGCTTTGGTGCGTGTCACGACACGCACCTACAGCTCGCCTGGTGCCCGCTATTGGCGATGCCAATACGCAGGCACTGCTATCTCTGCGCTCGCCTAGGCGCGTGTCACGACACGCACCTACAGCTCGCTGGCGCGCCTATGCCTGCGGCATACGGCGCACCAAACAATATCAAACCGTCTCAATCACAAATTTCCCCGCACCTTTCAGCTTTAAATTATAATTCATGCCAATTAAAAACTTCGTGCGCGGGTCGCTCATAAACGGCCAAAAATAGTTTTTGTCTTTGATTTGCTTGAGGGCGGCTTTGGCCGATCTGTCTTTCTTAAATTCGATGATATAAATGTATTTATCCGTCTCGAATTTGATATCAATTCTGCCGATATTGGTATGATACTCTGCATGCACGTAATAGCCCACGAGCTTGAATAATAGAAAGCAGAAATTCTGCACGTGGACTTCGAGATCACTTTCGATATCGTAGGGCACATCTGCCATCAGTGACTGCAGCCGTATTAAAAAGGATTCGGCATTGCCCGAACGAATATCTTCTACAAACCGGCGAACGTCAAAAACTGACCTCGGCTTATGTCCTGTATAAAATGGAATAAAGAAATCCAGCAGCCCCTTTTCTACCTCTTTATTTGGGAAGCCGAGCTTGTAATTCTCAAATTCAGGATTGTATTCTTTAAGTGTAAGATAACCACTTTGATACAACAGCGGAATCACGTCATCGTTGAACGAATCGACTTCGTTTAATTCCGATTCGCTGTATGAGGCAGTTTCGATGGCACCGATTTCGTAATGATTCTTTTTAAACAATTCCACGAGATAGGTTGGCGTGCCGGATGCAAACCAGTAGTTGCCGATTTCCTTATTACACAATGCCGTGATCAAGCTGTACGGATTATATATGCCTTCGGTGTCTTGCTTGAAATGATAACCGTCGTATTGTTCTTTTAAACGCGCACAGGCTTCTTCATCTGTCATTTTATTGGCAACCGCAAGATCATGGATATCTTCTGCCAAAACCTTGTGCAGTTCTTTTTCGGTGATGCCACATAGCGACGAGAATTCACCAAGGAAAGTCAATTCCCGCAAATTGTTCAGCGCACTAAAAACGCTGAGCTTTCCGATTTTTGTCACACCTGTGAGCAATACAAATTTGAGATATTTTTCACACGGTTTAATACCACCATAGAATCCGTGAAGGGTGTCGATATGTGTTTGCTGTATTGGATCGCCAATCGTGTCGAGTACGGGCTTTTCGTATTCATCGACGAGCAACACCACCTGACGACCGGTTTGTTCGAACGCGCGTTTAATCACACCGATAAATCGCATACCAAACTTATCTTCATTCGGATCACGCCCAAAAAGATTTTCCCACTGACTCAGGTTAACATGCAATAAGTTCTCAAGTGAGCCTGTTTCATGGTAATTGACGCCCGATAAATCCAGATGCAGCACGGGGTATTGAATCCACTCGGTTTCGAGCTTTTCCATGGCGAGTCCGGAAAATAGTTCTTTTTTGCCTTCGAAATAGGCTTGCAGCGTCGATACAAGCAGGCTCTTGCCAAACCGCCGTGGGCGCGACAAAAAATTGAATGTTGACCCATGCACCAGCCGATAGACCAAATCCGTTTTATCGACATAAACGTAGCCATCGTTGCGCAGTCTTTCAAATGTCTGGATGCCAATCGGGAATTTATGTGCCATGGTGATTTCCTCCATGATTTTGGGGGATCGCGTAGACCCGTGTCACGACACGGCTCTACAAGCTTGCTCCCACCATAACTCGCTTTTGCAACAAT
>DGWW01000326.1 GCA_002395385.1 Myxococcales bacterium UBA4248 | reverse complement strand
GCGGAATCTGATGATTCTCCAGGTATAATTTTCCCAGAATTTCATACGGCTGCGGGTCATCGGGATAATCAGATTGCCACAGCTTTGCATAATCCGTTGCATGATCGTACATGCCATACCCGTTCAAAAAGCGGACGACACGCCCATAACTATCACTGTTTTTTCCGGCAATCTTCAGATATTCATTGAGCGTATTTAATACTTTTTCTTCATCCTTTTTATAAATGGTATAATAGTCTGCAATGGCAAACAAAGCCTCCGTCTTGTCATCCAATGAGCCCGACAGCATGGGTTCAATCGATTTATTGAACTCAGTCTCTGCAATTGCATCCAGGAAATATTTGGATTTATCGAGTGGCTTATGACGATTGAGTTTATCGAGATAAACAAGGAGCTCTGGGTATTTTTGAATTGTCTTCAGGCTTTTAATATAAAGCTCCTGGGATTTCGGCGTAAGTTCATCCAAAACGGGATCGAGCAACGCGATGATACCTTCCCAATTGGATCGTTTTGATTCGATTTGTGCAATGGCCTGTCTGGCATTCGCAGCCGGTGCCTGCTGTTTTTCGAGATAGGCAGCCGATTCGTGTTCATAGGCTCGCACCTGTCTGGCATCGAGGTAAGCTTCGATCAACTGTAATTGGAAATCCTCATCCTCGACGCCAATTTTGGCAGCTCTTTCACCACTGATCAAAGCCTGCTGAGGCAATTTTCTAGCCAGATACCAATGAAAGATTTTGAGCTGCAAATCGACATCTGTGGACTGAGCTTCTCCAATCGAGGTCAATATATGGTTTGCCGCCGAAAGCTGGCCTGCATCATACAAGACCTCTGCTGCCTTAAAACTCATTTGAACATCTTCGACACACGACAAACAGGTTTCATACGCTCTTGCAGCAGCCCCGGCATACCCGGCATCGACGAGTTGTTCAATTTCATTGAGTACCTGAGCAGCAGTACGGTCCTGCCGTGCAAAATGCTTTTCCAAGGTATCGTCCGATTCAGCCTGTTTAAACTGCCTTCGAAGCACAATGCCCCTTGTGATATCATTGTGTGGGTTGTCCGACAGAGCGAGCAGCTCCCCTTCGATCGCCCATTTACGATAATCTTCACAGACTTGGACAGCTTCGAGAATGCGGGACTCTTTTTCGGATGGCGACGCAGAACCGACGTAATTCCTCAGTTTATCGGCCCCCTCATCCGTGCGGTTCAGTGCAAAAAGACGACGTGAAGCATGAAGCTGATGATATTTCGGATCCGATAGTTTTTCCTCAATTTCGAGAGCTTTCTGCGTTTGTCCCCTACTCGCCAAAGATACGGCATAGGCAGCTTTAACTTGTTCCGCATGAGCAGGAGATTGTCCGGAGGATTCGAGTGCAGTTAAGCACCCATAAGCATCCGCATTCCCATTCAATTGGTTATAAGCAGCGAGCAATGATTCCTGTTCCTGTGGGGACCAGGATTTGTCGTTATCCGTCGATCTTTGTGCAGAATCACAATAGGCCGTCCATTTTTTTTGAGCCGAAGAAATTTCACGAATGAGTGACTCGGTCTTTTCGGTTCCGCCATCGAGTGTGCGTGCAAAATCGGCTGCATTGGCTGCGGAATCGTAGTTTCCACGGGCAAGATGCGTCGTCGCGATGAGCCTGTATACATCGGGATTTTTAGGTTCTTTGGCTAGCGCAATCGCAGCCTGTTTCATCGCCTCATCGTAATCGCCCGATTTTTGCGCTTCCCAGCCGGCGACGAGCCCGGTGCATGAAGTCATTAAAAGGGACGACAATAGAATCAGATTTTTCCACTGCATATAGAGAAAGCCTGTAGCAATTAGCAATTAGTAATTAGTAATTAGCAATTAAGAATTACAAAGATAAATATATCTCTTAAATCATAATCCACTATTCACCAACGACTACTCACTATCCGTTAAGATCTTTTTTTCTTTTTGGGATGAAGCACAAAGCCCATTTCAGGCATATCCGGGATGAGATCATCGCGATATCCGATATCGACTTCAGTTTTGGCGACAAAATCTTCATCGCCCTTCGAAAGTACACCAATAAATTTATCGATGTGTTCCTGCTTCACTTCGGAAAATCTGTCGGCAAACTGTACGAATTTGCCAATATACGGCGGCCTCGTACATGCACGGATTTTAAAGAAACACCGGATATGAATATGAATGAGATCAAATAGGCCGACCTCTTCGGGTTTCATTTCCGCAATCGTTTTATGTTTTTCGGGGGTTTCCCCCGCGCCGCTTTTGTCTTCGACAATGCGCGTCTCCCCCTCGCCATTATTGGCTGTGCCAATACATGGCGTTTCGGCGCTATTGCCAACGGCAATACGCGCCGATTCTTTGGGTGCCTGTATTTCCTCTGTGGGAGCCGGTTTCTTTTTTTGTAAAGCCTGCTTTAGTTCCGCCGGCGTTTCTGCCAAAGGCTCACCTTCTTTGACTGCGGCAATTTCGGCCTCGATTTGCTCCGATAATTTTAGGCACAGCGGTCCATCGAGCGGCTTAGCATTGAGTGCAGCAAATGTCTGAGCCAACAAATCCCGAATGCGCAAACGCCAGGCTTTCCCGAGTGATTTGCCATTGGCACGCAGGATTTTGTTTAATTCCTGCGCATTTTTTTCAACCGCATTGATGGACATTAATCTTCGAAAACCGGTGTGCCGAGAATTTGACTGACCTCAGTAACATCGCGAGCAGACTGCGGCAGATGTGCATTCTCGAGATTGACACCATTGAGCAGAGAAGGCGTCAGCATCGTATTGAAAATTCTGGCCTCTGAGAGATTGGCATCCGAAAGGTTGGCCCCCGCAAGCGTCACTTTATCGAGGTTCGACTGGAACAAATTTGCGTGGCGCAATATACCTTTCTGGAAATTGGCCTCGCTGAGGCTTGATGCGGACATATCCGAATCGGTCAAATCCGCTTCGCAGAAAAATGTACGGTTTAAGTTGGCATTTTTAAAGCTGCATTTGGTCAAAAGTGCATTCATGAAGAAAGCGTGTTCTGCCTGAGCGCCAGAGAAATCAGCCGGAGAATGCGCATATACATTGCTGAAATTTGCATCCGTGAGAACGGCATTGAGGAAATTCGCCCTGGAAAGCACGGCCTGAAGGAAAGTCGTTTCGGTAGCATGCAGATTTTCGAGATTGGCCTGTGTCAGATTGACTTCCCTGAATTTGGATCGATCGGCTTCGACGTTGGAAAAATTGGCATTCTGGCAAATGGCATAAGACAAATCGGCCTCTGTCAAAGATGCATTGCTGAAATCAGCCTGAGTCAGATTTGATTTGTACCAATTCGTTTTTTTGAACTGACCGTGGGAAGCTCTCAAGGATTCAGCCATGGTGTAAGCAAAAGAAGCAAAATTGGCATTGGCATGTTCAAAACATACGGATTTGATATGGGAATTTCTGAAGTCCGCACCCGCGAGGTTGGCGCGCGAAAAATCAGCATTTTCGAGATTTGAACTGCTAAAGCGTGTTCCCTTGGCTGTGATTTCCGCCAGGTTCGCATTGACAAGTGTCACAGACTGCAAATCCGCCCCTGTCAAATCGGCACCGGATAAATGAACATTGGACAAATTTGCTTCCCGGAGGGAGGCGTATTTGAGCGAAAGCCCCGTCATATCAGAGCCACTGAGATCTGCCTGTTCCAGATGTGCCCGTTCAAGTTTTGCATGGGTCAAATCAAGTCCGCGCAAATCAATGCCCCTTAGATCGAGCCCATTGGAAATATCTTTAACGCCAGCCATACCGACGAGATACTTTGCCCAGTCATCATCCCCACGAACAAGTGCGTCAATGACCTTTTGACGCCTGTCTGGTCCATCTGTCATTAGCCATCGGTGGGTAGGATCCATGTTTTCACCATCTCGATTGTGTCATCGTCGTCCACCCGAAACATATCGGCGACAACGACGAAAGCCATGCAACAAATATCAAAGTTTACCACATTCCAATGGAATTAAGCAATTATGAATGGGTTGTAGTTTTGCACTTTCGCAACAATTCAGCAGGGGCAGAGCTCCGGCTGAAATGTTGCGCAACGATTGAACAAATGAGATAAGAAAATTGAAGTTTATCTGAAAATGTGCGACAACATGCGGCGCGTTTTAGGACGAACGCACATGGAGGTTCTATGGCACAAGAACAACGATTTGAGCTCGTAAGTACGCTGGGCCGCGGCGGAATGGCTGAGGTTTTTCTCGGTTGGATGAATTCGGTTGGCGGTCTGCGACGAAAAGTCGCTATCAAGCGAATTTTGCCAGAGCTCATTCAGAAACAGGGAAAACTGTTTCAGCAAATGTTTGTAGACGAGGCCAGACTGGCTTTCCAGCTTGAGCATGACAATATTGTCCGAGTCTACGATGTCGGGCAAACGGCAAATACCTTCTTTATCGTCATGGAATATATTGAAGGTTTTGATCTGAAGTCCATCATGGAAAAGCTCAGAGCCAGCGGAACAATTTTCCCGCTGGGCGTGGCGCTCTATATTACCCTGCAGGTCTGCGCCGGTCTCGGTTATGCACATACTTTGTCAGATACGGATGGAAAACCACTCGGTCTGATTCACAATGATATATCTCCCCCCAACATTCTCATTGGCCGCCACGGTGAAGTAAAAGTTGCTGACTTTGGCCTTTCGGATGCGCGTTCCAACGACGTGGCAACCCCCGACGGAATGATCAAGGGCAAGTTTGCCTATATTTCCCCCGAAAGTACCAAGAATCCACCCAATATCACTTCACGAAGCGATATTTTCTCCATCGGTATCGTCCTTTGGGAAATGCTCGCAGGGCGCAGACTGTTCCAACGTGATTCCGATCTGGATACTTTTAAGGCCGTCCGGGCCTGTGAAATTCCCGACCTGCGCGATTACCGCAACGACATTCCAGAGGCTCTGGTCAAAGTTGTCAACAAAGCGCTCGCAGCATCCCCGGATGATCGTTATCAGACATGTGAAGAATTCTATCTCGATATAGCTTCACTGGCTACCGCCCTGGCCATACCGCTCAACCGTTATGATTTGAGCTGGCTGGTGAATGACCTTGCTGGCAATCGGTGGAAAGAATTCATCGGCGAGAAAGTTTCAGAAGACGTCCAAAAATCCCTGGAAGACGAACTGGGTGGCATGCTCCCCCCTGGCGATGCAGAGATGTTTGCGGAGCTTGTCACAGGCATGTCCGAAGCCCAGGTGGTAGAAACAAACGAAACAGCACAAAAAGAGAACGCCAACTGGCTGGAGGATGTTTTCAACGACGTCGGCTTCGACGAAGGTGAAGTTGTCTTTGACAAAAAATCGAAGGAACCTACCCCTGAGCCCAACAAAAATGCCGACCCCACGAAAGCACAGCAGGCTCCGGCTGTTCCAAGAAAAGCTGCCGTTGCCATTCCGGAATCATCCCCCTCCCCCACACTCAAAACCAAAAATTCCAAGAGCGCCGTAACTCCGATTGTACGCGAAGTCAGCGGCATGCTGCCATCCTCCAAATCCAAACTGATTGCCACACCCAATCTTCCCCCCGCAAAACCTTCCTACTTCGTTTTGCTGGGTGCCGGATTCATTGGCCTCATTGTTGGAATCATCTTTGCGGTGGTCGTGGTTATGTTTGCTTTATACTAAATCTCAAAAAAATCCCCGGAGTTCAATGACGGACTCGCGGGGATTTTTTTATGCCCAAAGCTTTTATGAATCATGAATAGGCACGCGCCTTTCGAATTCCGAAATATTCTTCAGCAATCATAACTCATGATTTATCAGTGATTGATGCACCAAAAGCTGAGGGAACCATTAAAAATAGAGGTAAAAACGCTGGAATTTGCGTAAATCTTGTGAAAATACAATAAATTGTAGATTGTATTTACCCCATATTCCGCCTTTTCAAGTCCAGAATCCGTTTTATCCGTAATGAAATCGATAAAAACAGACGGTCCCCGGAATTTATCTATCCGCAGGATTTGAAAAACAAACGCAAACAAAACGGCAAAAAAGTAAACCAGCAGCTTAAGTAAAATGACCAGGAAGGCCAGGATGAACATGATGCCGGCCCTGACCAGAATTCCTCCCGGAAGCAACACAATGGGAATGGTCAGAAGACCTTTCTGTTCATCCCGATATCTGGCAACGAGTTCGGTAAATACAATCAAATACTGTATTGCCAGAACAACACCTAAAGCCCATTTAATCGGAACATGCTGAGCCAATGGTGTGGGCAGCCCCAAATAATTCTTTGCGAGCGAATCCCCCAAAAGAATGACAGCAATCAGCATGAGTACTTCGAAAGCAACTGCAGCAATCGTCAGCCATTTGTTGCCAGCAACACGATATTTGTATTGATTAAACTTTTTATCTATCGAGTGGAACAATTTTTTGACAAACATAGCAAACACCCCAGAAGCGTGGCAATGATATCATAAATTCATAGCGACGTTTAAGGAAACTCTGATCAATTGGCTCCCGCCTCCTTTCCCCGAAGGGGCAAAGGGAGTGGGTTTGCCAAAACACACAGTTGGGAATGATATCATTATTCAGAGATCCCTTAAGCAGTAAGGATATGAAATACGGTTATATTTTCTCTGTAAATGCATGTGAATGAAATGTAATATCCAGGTTTTGCCCCCCAGCCAAATGGATTTCAAATCAGAGCCAGGGGCCATTCCCTGTATAGACAAAAGGATGCCGCTCCGAATGTTCTGCATGTTCCGGGTAGTCGGTCCGATAATGACCGCCCCGGCTTTCTTTGCGTTCCCTGGCTGCCTGTGTGATAATCCTTGCCGTGTCGATCATGTTGCAAAGCATGAGCGACTGGGGGTGTTTCCATACAATATCATCGAGAATACCCAGTGCATGACGCATGCTTTCTTCGCTTCGGACGAGACCGACATCGGACCACATGGTATGACGCAGTAAATCGGCATATTTGGCTTCTTCCTGAGTCACAAAGGTCGGGCGCGCAAAATAAGTATGAGATTCAACACGGAAATCCTGATTCCAGTTGATTTGCTCAAGAATATCCTGGCTCACGCGGGCGCCAAAGACAATGCCTTCGAGCAAAGAATTACTGGCCAATCGGTTGGCGCCGTGTACGCCGGTTGCCGAAACTTCACCGCAAGCCCATAAACCGGGACAAGTCGTACGGCCATTTTCATCGACACTGACGCCGCCCATGTGATAGTGGGCCGCAGGCGAGACCGGAAGCAGATCGCGCACGGGATCGAGGCCTGCCTGCTGGCAGAATCCGAAAACAGTGGGGAATTTCTGTGGGAATTTGTCACCGATGCATCTTGCATCGAGCATGACCTGCATTCCTTTTTGCTGTTGTGCCCAAATTCCCCTAGCCACGACATCGCGTGGAGCAAGCTCGGCATCCTTATGAATATCAGGCATAAAGCGTTTGCCATTGGCGAGCAGCACCGCTCCCTCGCCACGCAAAGCTTCGGTCAGCAGGGGGAGTGGGTCGACGGTCGTATTGAGTGCCGTCGGATGGAACTGAACGAATTCGACATCGGACAACACAGCCCCAGCCCTTGCAGCAATGGCGAGCCCATCCCCGACAGATTCGACAGGATTCGTCGTAAACTGATAGATACGGCCAATTCCACCGCAGGCCAGCACAACCGCAGGCGCACTCACTTCGATGATTTCGTGTGAATCATTGATGATGCCATAGACCCCAGAGACATGTCCGTCGGTCAGAAGCAAATCGGCCACATAGCAATTTTCAATTACCTGAACGTTTTCGCGACACTTGATGGCTGCGACGAGTGCGCGTTCAACTTCAGCCCCCGTGCTGTCTCCATTGGCATGCAGAATACGTCTTCTGCTGTGTGCGGCTTCACGTCCGAATGAGAGTTCACCATCTTCGGTTCGATCAAACTGAGCCCCAACTTCGATGAGTTTTCGAATACACGCCGGTCCTTCTTGAGTCAGCAAATCGACGCATTTCTTGACAGACAGGCCATCCCCGGCAACGAGCGTATCGGCAGCATGCAGTTCAGGGGTATCATCTTTGCCCATGGCACATGCAATTCCGCCCTGAGCAATCGGAGTCGATCCTCCCCTGCCAAAAGCCGCTTTGGTCAGCACTATCACGCGTTTATTGGTGAGTCCGAGTGCTGCAGACAGCCCCGCAACCCCGCCGCCGATGATGGCAACATCCGCTTTAAATCTGAGCATTTTATATTCCTGGTATCGATCTTATCTGGAGTATCTGGAGCGTTTTAAAGAAACGCCATAAATTCATGCTGCACAAATTGCGCAACAGAAATGGCCTTTTACATGGATGTGAAGGGGTTTGCACGCAAAAAGAGTGTATTCAGGATAGAGGTTTTTTTCTGGCGCGTGCTATGGCTTTTCGCCATACGCACTGCGAATCGGCCTTTTGGCATACGCCAATACGGCCTTTTTATTTTTCAAAAACTGCGTCAAAAGAACAGTCAGTGGCGTGGCCATACAACCCTACGAAGGCCGTACCGAACGCAGTGAGGCAGGCCGGAGCGCGAAGCGTATCGAACGCAGTGAGATAGCGCGCGAAACCAATCCAAAAAAAGTTACCCAAGTCCCCTTTGCTTTATGCAAAGACCTGAAGCTTGATTGTCCAGACAGCAGGCCGTAGGCAACAGTAAATGCTCTATAGGGAAATGGTGTGATTTCTGAATAAAGATTGGGGAATGTGTTTGGCAAACTCCTGCCTCATGCCCCCTGCCTCATGCCTTGTTATTGTATTGATATTGGAAAAAAGCTCAGCCCCCGGGTGAGCAGTAACCAAAAAAAATACGATTTCATAAAAAAAACCTTATCGTTCGGCAAAGAAAAACATATAATGTATAATGGGTGTAGAGTGTCTAAATTTAACTCAACATAAGGAGAAAACACCATGGCAGCACCAAGTAATGTTCAGTGGGTATCGGGTGGAAGCAATTTCGAAGTAACGCATTACACGTATGCACTCGAAAGCGATGAGAAGCACAAGAATTCGCCGAAAGTCAGTGCACACGGCCTGAGTGAGCAATATCGACAGGGTTTCCTGGACAATAAATATGGCGTAGCCATGCAGGGAACCGGCCTTGCCGAAAATGGCAAGTACATCATGTACAACGGCAAAAACAGCGACGGGACTTTCAATTATACGTATGGCGTAGGCGGTGCCTATCGACAAATCACGAAGCCCTATGAGCAGATTGCCGTTGACAAGAGCGTGATTCCCTATGGTTCGCAGGTTTATGTCGAATGCTACGACAAGATCATGAGCGCGGACGACTGCGGCGGTGCCATCAAAGGCAACCACATCGATGTGTTCGCGGGTGCCATTCCGATTGCAGAAGCTTATGCTCTGGGCAAGAAATCATCGCGCGTCGGCATTGTCAAAGGCGGTGCAACGACAGGCGGCGAAACGACGACAGGCGGCGGCACAGCGACAGGCGGCAGCACGACGGCAGGTGGTGATGGATTCGATGTGGAAAGCGCAGTTTCTTATAACCGCAGCCGCGGCTATACGACTGAGACATGGAAAACGATCCAATCCGTCGTAGGCACAACGGTGGACGGCGATCCAGGTCCATTGACGGCAAAAGCCATTTATAGCTGGCAGAAATCACATTCTCTCGAAGCCGATGGCAAATGCGGTCCGATCACACTGTCGGCGATTAACAGTGCCAGTGCGGGTAGTTCAGGCGGCGAAACGGCTTCTTCGGGCGGCACGACGGCAACGACTGGTGGTGAGTCTACTTCGACAGGCGGCACAGCATCTACGGGCGGTGCAACCACGACTTCCGGCGGTGTTCCCATTACCTCCGAGGCCGGTGCAGGTTCGAAACGTTCATCACTCGCCACATCCTGGGTCGAATACGGCACCCAGAAGAGCAGTAACAGAACCGAGTCTGTCAGCAAAATCACGATCCATCACATGGCAGGAAACATGGGTGCCGAAAACTGTGCCAAATATCTCAGGGACAGTGACCGCGAGGCAAGTGCCAACTACTTTATTGGCACAGACGGTGCCATCGTCGGCGGTGTCGATGAGACACGCCGTGCGTGGACTTCGAGCAGCAGTTCCAATGATCAGAAAGCAATCACAATGGAGGTCGCCAACAACTCCGGTGAGCCCAACTGGACGATATCCGATGCAGCCTACAAGTCGATGATAGCCTTATGCCGGGATATTTGCTCACGCTACGGCATCTCGCCACATTTTGACGGCAGTCCATCCGCCTCTCTGACGTCTCACTACATGTTTGCCAGCACCAACTGCCCTGGGCCTTATATTTTAGGCAAACTCAAAAGCGGTGAAATCGAGAATGATATCAAAGGCGGCGGCGGTTCGACGACCACTGCAGAAGCCCCCAGTGCAGCAACGCCATCTGCGGCTCCTACGACCGCCCCAACTGCAGCAGCAACGGTTAATATCGATGTCGAAACAGCGATTGCCTATAATCTCGCCCAGGGTTATTCGACCGAGACCTGGAAGAAGATCCAGGCAACCGTCGGTACGACAGTCGATGGTGATCCCGGCAAACTGACGGCTAACGCCATTGCCGTATGGCAAGCAGCACACGGTCTTGAGGTCGATGGGATCTGCGGACCGATTACGTATGCAGCCATATCCCAAACCTGGGGAACCGAGACGACAACCCCGGCAACGGCAACGCCCACCACAACCGAAACACCGACTACGACAGAAACACCGGCCAAAACAGAAACACCGGCCGCTCCCGCTGCCCCGACAACCACTGTTGACCCGGCATCCATCAGCATCGATGAAGACGCGGCTGTGGAGTTTAACAGGGGCGCGGGTTATCCTCCTTCAACATGGATGGAAATTCAGGCCATCGTCGGCACCGGTGTCGATGGCGATCCCGGCAAACTGACAGCCAATGCCATTGCCGTATGGCAGGCAGCACACGGTCTCGAAGTCGACGGCAAATGCGGTCCCAAGACACTCGCTGCGATGGGCATCGAAATTAAGTCTGATATCGAAGGTGCTGTTCCCGATCAACCTCTCGCTGATGCATCTGTCCAAGTTACCAAGGAAATGAACTCGACAGGCTGGTGTGCCACAGGCGTAAGCAGAGCCATCAGTCGAGTTCATGGATTCTATCCATCTGCTGACGGCAATACGATGGGACCCGCAATCGTGGGAAGCGGTTTGTACAAACAGCTTTATAACGTCTCGCTTGAGCAGGCACTTAAAGTCCCTGGACTTGTGCTGTCATGGCAGAGAACTTCAACCACACTTGGTGCAATATACGGCCATACTGCGATTACTCAGGGCAATGGCAAATCATCGACATCAGACTATTATGAGAATGACACTATCGCCAGCTCCAATGGTCGTCGTTTCGAATTATCCGTTTACTCTCTGGTCAAATAATCCATAGCCTTTTTGGTACAAAAGCCCGGTCTCATACCGGGCTTTTTTTATTTTTTTAATAATTCATACAACTGTCGTCATCCAACGCAATGAATTCCCCAGGTTCGATGCCCTCTGAACATCGCGCAAATAAAAACTATTTTTGTAGAAATATATTTTTTGCAAAATGTTTTCTATATGAGTAATATTAAAATGGTTGTTTAGGTGTTGTTTAAGAGAAAAATTTGTTTATGAGAAAAAAGGAGAAGGACATGCCAGAAGGAACAGTTCAAGGGACTGCAAAAGTCACTTCATCGAGTCTCAATGTACGAGAAGGCGCTGGCAAGGATACCAAGTATCTTGGTAAACTAAAGAAGGGCGCTACCGTTTCGTACTATTCGGATAACAATGGTTGGCTGCAGATACAGTATAAAAGCAAAGATGCCTATATCTGTAAAGATTTCACAAAGGTCACGAGCAGCGGAACGACGTCGGCCGCAGCAGAACCAACTTCGACACCAGCTCCAGCCAGCACAGAAAGCAGCGCTGCATCTGAGGATGTCTACAATGAGTCAGAGGCCGTAGCCTTTAACAAATCAGCCGGTTTTACCGGCAACCAATGGAAAGTTATTCAGAAAGCCGTTGGGACGACAGCCGATGGCAAGCCAGGCCCCAAAACGGCACGAAAGATCCGTGACTGGCAGAAGAGCCATGGTCTGCCTGCCAATGGTAAATGTGATGACGCGACCTATGCAGCCATTACAGGTGGAACGTCAACCACGACGGCGCCGTCTACCCCTGCAACTCCGACTGCCACAGAGACACCTGCGACACCGACTCCGGCAGAAACACCAGTCACGCCGACGGCCACAGAGACACCAACCACAACGACTGCAGAACCAACTGAAACACCTTCTGCACCGTCTGCCCCTACAAGCACAGAAGTCTATAATGAAGCAGAAGCGGTTGCGTTTAATAAGAGTGTAAACATTTCCAAAGCGGAATGGCAAAAAGTTCAGGCGGTTGTTGACGCAGGCAAAGATGGTAAACCAGGCCCCAAAACAGCACAAGCCATACGGAATTGGCAAGAAAAACATGGCATGGCTGGCACAGGGAAATGCGATGAGGCCACTTATGCTGCCATTATGGCTGAATATAAGACCTTGAGTGCAGCTATGGGTGGAAACCAGACATCTTCACTTGCAACGGACTCGGTCGATTTTGGCGATAAATCAAGTAGCAAAAGAACTGAGAAAATTAGCAAAATAACGATCCACCATACTGGCGGCGTTGGTGATGCCAAGGGCTACGCCAGTTATCATGCCCGCGGTGGACGCGGCGCAAGCGCCAATTACTATATTGGCAATGGCGGGGAAATATGTGCTGGCGTTGCTGAAAATCGTCGTGCCTGGACATCCAGCAATGGCGCAAATGATCAGAAAGCCATCACGATGGAAGTCTCTAACAGCAAGAAGGAGAATCCATGGCCCATATCTGTAGAAGCCTACAAATCTACGATTGCTTTGTGCAGAGATATCTGCTCACGCTATGGCATCAGCCCACACTTTACTGGAGATGCTGGTGGTTCCCTCACTGGACACTATATGTTTAAATCAACCTGCTGTCCTGGCCCGACCTTTAGAAGCAGGTTGGAAAGTGGCGAGCTAGAGAACGATATCAAGAATGGCATCACGGATTACGAGCCACCAACCGAAGACCCGATGAAAGTCAAAATTAAGACAGGCGAGGCAAATAAGTTCAATAAAAACTTAGGCTTATCGACAGAAACGTGGAAAGCTGTTCAGCAGGTAATCAGAGTCACAGCCGATGGTAAACCTGGCACACAAACATCACTTGCCATAGCCAGATGGCAAAAGAGAAATGGACTCGAAATAACAGGTAAACTCGACGAAGCAACGATGGCTGCAATGGGTATCAAGAAGGAATAGTCAACGACGATTGTCGTTTGTAAAACCGGGCTTTTAGCCCGGTTTTTTTGTGCCTTCGCTCCCTTATTCTTCATCCATCATGATGAAGAAATTGAACCCTCACATTTTAAATTCAAGTAACGCTTCAACCCTAGAGTACGTTCCTGTTTTCACAAAAAAACTTGAAATCTCTTTAATT
>DGWW01000157.1 GCA_002395385.1 Myxococcales bacterium UBA4248 | reverse complement strand
AAATCGCCAATATCCATTGAAAACACAATATTGGCGATTTTTTCATATAAATACCTTTAAACCATAAATAATTGCTTGAATTAATTGGGTGCGAAACTTGAGATTATATTCCTACATTATTTCTCATTTTGAAATCAAAAACGATCATTCAAATGGAGTTCGGCATGCACAAACAACGGATATTGGTAATGGCCATTTTGGCATGTGCTTTGAGTGGATGTATTCTCGAACGTATATCCGAACGAGAAAATAATGGTGAAAGTATAGAAGTATATAACGCCGCGTATGCCATTAGCATAGCGGCGTTCGGGCCGGGCGTACCGCAGGTAGCACGGCGCCCACATCAAAGCAACTACATGTCGCTTCACTAAAATGCACTCGTTTTAGTGAAATTAAACTTTTCATTCCACGCAAACCGTGCGACACTGCAATCCTTCACCGAGATGGGGCAGGACTGTCCCATTCCTATCTTTAAGGAGTAAAACATGCGCGTCGTCGATTTGATTGAAATGAAACGTGATGGCAAGGAAATCCCTGCTCAGGATATCAAGGCATTTGTCGATGCTGTCGTACGCAAAGAAGTGCCCGAATATCAGACTGCTGCTTTTTTGATGGCCGTTTATTTTAAGGGGATGCTGCCCGAAGAACTCGTCGCCTATACGCAGGCCATGCTCTACAGCGGCGACACGCTTTCACTCAAGTCACTGGCCAATCAATACAAAGTCGACAAGCACTCGACCGGCGGTGTCGGTGACAAGGTTTCGCTGACACTCGCCCCGATGGTTGCGGCCTGCGGGCCGGTGATTCCGATGATTTCGGGGCGCGGCCTGGGGCACACCGGCGGCACGCTCGACAAGCTCGAATCGGTACCCGGTTTCCGAGTCGATCTGAGCGAAGCCGAAATCGAGGCCGGCATTGCCAAATCGGGCTACGTCATCACCGGACAGACCGGATCGCTCGTTCCTGCCGATAAAATCTTTTACGCACTGCGCGACGTGACCGGCACCGTGCCTTCGATCGAGCTCATTGCCGCATCCATTATGAGCAAAAAGCTCTCGGTCGGCCTCAACGGCCTCGTGCTCGACGTCAAGGTCGGTTCGGGGGCCTTTATGAAGACCCAGGATCGCGCCACAAAACTGGCCGACACGATGATCAGCATCGGCCGCGCCATGAACTGCAACGTCCGCGCCTGCATCACGAGCATGGACCAGCCGCTCGGCGTTGCCGTCGGCAATGCCAACGAATTCATCGAAGCCGTCGAAATGCTCAAAGGCAACGCCCCCGCCGACTACGCCCATCTTTGCTATACCCTCGGCACCGAAATGCTCGCCATGGCCAAAGGTATCTCGAATGACGACGCACGCGACGAACTCGAAAAGGCCATCACCTCGGGACGCGCACTCGAACAGATGCGCAAGAGCATTGCCGCACAAGGCGGTGACGCCCGCGCCGTCGACGATTACAGCATTCTCGAAATCGCCAAAAATACGGTCGATGTCAAGGCGCCGTGCGATGGTTACGTCTCGGCATTCAACTGCGAACAGGTCGGTAAAGCCGGATGCATCCTCGGTGCAGGCCGCGAAGTTGCCGGTGCACCCGTCGATCACAGCGTCGGCCTCGAAGTGCTTCACAAAATTGGCGACAAAGTCAAAGCCGGCGATGCGCTCTTTAAAGTCTATTACAAGGACGAAAAGAAATGCGAAACCGCCTGCAAGATGCTGCTCGATGCTGTCACGCTGAGCAACGACGCGCCAAAACCGAATGAGCTAATCCGAGACATCCGTAGATGAATTCGCAATGCACAATGCGTAATGTACTAATGGATTTGTAAGCCACGATAATCACTTTGAAGTCAAACGTTCTCTATTTCTTTAGAGTTGTCATTGTGAGTGCCTGAATACTTACGAATACCGAATTGCGAATTGTGTATTAAAGTATATAAGCCCGCCTATGCGCGTGGCGCATACGGCTCGGGCGCTCGGGCTATCGGCGTTGCCGATACGCCCTCGCCTTTTTTTAGTTCCGAGAACAGCCATGAGAAAGATCTCCTTATTATTATTTGTCGTTCCCATGTTGGTTGCTTGTAGTCAACCGAAGCCCGTCACATCATCTGAGCTTGAAACTAAGGCGCAGTCTAAAGGCTTTAAAATTGAAAAAACAGATGGACAGTATAAGCTGACAAAGCAGAACTGCACTGTCGAGTTTGGGTTTTATAATTCCAAAAGCGAAGCAGAAGATGCCTATTTTAATTTTGCTGAACCCATTGGCGGCAATATTGGGGTACGTCGCACCATGTGGGGATTTAAGTCAAATGCCACTCTGGGAGAAAGCTATAGTATTAGTTCAACTGATACAAAACACCATTTTTATTTGTTGAATCGATCCATTTATGTTTATGCGACTCAAATTGAGAATACGGCATTCCTTTTTAGCGGTACAACCGAATGCGAAAAGAATGTATCAAGTCTTGCGGACTCAATTAATTATTAGGAAGTGAAACAGCACTCATAATGACTCTGTTTGATGAAATAAAGAATTCACCTTCCTCTGAATTAGAAAATACAGATAATACAGCGTCTGCATCGCCTACAGATGCTGAGTCTGTATTGTCAGCCAAGGAAGATCATCATGCGGACGACGGAGCATGTCATCATGCCCACTCTCAGCTAGAGTTGGAGGACGAAAACGCCACTGAAGGAGGGCAATACGTTGAATTATTCCCTGAAATAGATACACCGCAGTCGCTCGAAGATAAATATAGATTTATCCGTGAAATTGCGCATGGCGCACAGGGACGTGTCTATTTGGCTGTGAGATGTGAAGATTCATTACTCGTCGTGATAAAACAGCTCAATATCGGATCGGTCAAAACATGGAAAGAGTATGAGCTGTTTCAACGTGAAGCCAAAGTGCTGGAATCGCTCAACATCCCGGGAGTCGCGAAATTTTACGAAGCCATCGACTGCCTCGAAGATGATCCGCCCTGTTCTTACATTGTGCAGGAATTTATTTCGGGTCAATCGTTAAGGCAGATGCTCGAATGTGGTCATCATTTTGCCGTGACAGAAGTGTACGGCATTATCATTCAGATATTGACCATTCTGAAGCACTTGCAGCAAAGAACGCCTCCCATCATTCACAGGGATATCAAGCCATCGAATATCATGCTTACAGAGCATGGCAGAGGATATTATGTTACTCTGATCGATTTTGGTGCAGTGGCCAACCCACAAGTACAGAGCGGTGGATCGACGGTTGCCGGTACTTACGGCTACATGCCGCCCGAACAGCTCATGGGCAAACCGGAACCTGCCAGTGATATCTATGCACTCGGTGCCCTGGCAGTTGAATTATTTTCCGGGAAATCTCCTGCCAATCTTCCGCATAAGGATTTCAGAATGATATTCGAGCCGGAGATTGAACAGATGCCCCCGGAGCTGATCGCAACGCTTCGACAAATGCTCGAGCCCAGCATAGAGAATCGCCTGAGTGACATTCCCACTCTGATTGACAGCTTTGAGCAATATCGTGCAAATAATTTTAGTTATACGATCAAAAAAGAAGAAAATATTGATAAGGTTAAAGAATTTAATGACGCTCTCGAAAAAGTAGAAAATATCTTTGATGACAATAATATGAAGTTGTGGCAATTCCTTTCGGACAAGCCAGACCGCAAGTGCCCTGCCATACTTATCGATTATTATTATCCAGAAAAGTCCGGGAAAAATACATCCCGACGTTCCAGGGTGGATTCATTAAGATACAATCTGAAGATTATCTTCTTTTTGATTGTTATATTAGCTTCACTTGTTTCTGCTGCGTTTTTCTTTCTCATTTTTGGTTTCTTTGGAACTTTAGCACTTTTCTTCATTTTTGTCATAGTACGTTCTCTTTATGAGAAGCTGTTTATTACTACCGAAACCTATAATAGGAGGAAAGAAAGAATACCAGGCATAGTCGAAACGGAAGATGTTATGGATTTGATCCGCTACGGTCGAAAAACCATGGCAACCATCGTCGGTATTGAATATTTTCCCGTAGAATTGGTCAATCCTTTTTCAAAATCCAAGGCATTTCGATGTGACAATTTCATGGTCAATCAGGCACCGAATTTTAAGATTCAATACAGTTTTAACCCGCCCGATGACGCTCGCCGTGAAGATCTCATCCACGAATGTATTGTGCACGATGCCCCCGAAGGACTCTATCAAATTGGCGATCTCATACCTATATTGTATGAAATAGAATCGTCTTTTTATGAAGAAAAAGTGACAAGCATGCCGTTCCCATTCCCCTACGAAACAATGACGCCGAAAGAACTCATTGGTACGAGCACTTATACGAAAGCCTTCAAGCATACGAACAATAACAACAGGAACAGGATACGATATTTCCCAAATACGAATGCCTATTGGGGGAGATGAAGTTATTTCTTTTTATACGATGAATTAAATCAACCCTATTGCCATTAGTTTTGCAATTGACTTTGCGCTATGTTAAACTACGTATGGGTGTATTTTGCCATAATTTGACCTTAAATAGGCCAAATCGTTCGATGATCGATTCATAAAGCATGAGGGAATAGGATGGAACTGAGTAGAGAGTGGCCCAAAAAAAACCACATGTGGTTGTGGGGGGTATGTAGTTTCTTGATTTGTGCCAATGCGTTTGCAGACGACTGTGGCACAATCAATGATAATCCAGCATGGAACAACGGCATGACCCAACTGAGCGGCCAGATGAAGAACAAGCAGTGGGACGATGCCTATAAAACTGCCGAAACCCTCAATGCCATCTGTGAGCGGTCGCCGCAACTCAACTATGCCATGGGGATTATCCAAAAAGAAAAGGGCGATGATACCAAGGCGCTCTATTACATGCAGCGCGCCACGCGCTTTACCGAAGAATTTGCAGTAAAGGGCGACACGCTCGAGAAGATGTGGGCTGGCCGATACGAAGCCGAACACCCCGAGGCACGCCCAGACCAAATCGCCAAACGTCAGAAAGAGCTCGAAGAGAGCAAAAAGCAGGTCGATGCACTGACCAAAGAAAACATCAAGCTCAAGGGCGACGTGAGTACTGCAGCGCTTGGTTCGAAGCTGGAAACCTTCGAAGATGACGAAGCAGAAAGGATGCATTATGCTGCTGGGCTATGGACAGGAGTGGCATTTGCCGGGGTGGGGATAGCTTTGGCTGTTATAGGAGGAAGCTTATTAGCTGTAAATAAAGACGACTTAATTGATATGCCCGACATCGTTAGGGCTGATACTGCAGAGGATGATAAAAAATCTTCTTTGAATTCAAGTGGCTATGTGTATATTGGATTAATTGGTGCAGGTATTGGGTTGGCTGTTGTAGGGAGTACTGTCGCAGGCATATTCGGCTATTATTATGCGAATAAAAAAGATAATTCGAATGTTTCTTTCAATATTTCCCCTGTGGGGGCAGATATAAATTTTACTTTTTAAGGCAACAGTTTATATAAAGGAGATTTGCTATGAATAGAAAGGTTTTCTTATGTTTAGCAGTGCTTTCTACTGTTATATTTACAGATGGATGTATTTCGAATGATTTGGAAGGCTATTATGCTGTTAGGTCAAAAGAATGCATTGATTCGGGAGGAAAATATAAGTCTAAAGACGACGTATGTCTTTGTGAATTTGCGAATGGTACTGACACGCAATGTCAAGGTGTATGTGATTTTGACTATAATATTTGCCGCCATTGTGTAGAAGGAAACCGGTATTGTGAAAAAGGGCAGCTTGCAATCTGTAAAAATGGCCATAGTATTTTGACAAAATGCGAATCAGGGAAATGTGACGAGAATGGTTATGACTGCCATGTAGAACCGGAGATGTTAGATATTAAACACGAAGACCGTTGTGACGGTATAAATCACATACAGAAATGGGAAGGTAATACCTATATTAGCTATGAATGTTTTGGGAAATGTATGCAAGAAGATGGCCTTGCTAAATGCGTATGTGATGGTGATCATCAGCAATGCCAGGATGGTATCGTAACCAAATGCAATGAAGGAACAAAGGTCGAAATACCATGCGCCATTGGTTTAAAATGTGATGAAAGCAAAACAGTATGCACACAGCCCGAAGATGGGGTTTGTGATGGGGATATATGTAGGATAAAAGAAGGAAGCACAGAAGTATGTAGTCATACCAGTTGGACACCAGCTGAACTATCGCAATGTAATTGTGATAGTGATACTTCGCGTTGTTTAATTTGTGAAGATGGATGGCAGCGTTGTAAACAAGGTGGATTGCAACAATGTTTTGGTGGACAATGGATAACAAAAGAGCAGGTATGTGATTGTAAAGAAAAAGGGAATCATAAAGCATTTTGTGAAGATGCTAAGTGCACAAAAGAGGATGATTGTGCAGAGGGGTTCACTTGTAAATTAAATAGATGCGAACCTGATGCGTCAGAATGCGGTGTACACGAAAAAGGCAGCAATGGCATCTGTGTCTGTGACAGCACGACCAATTATTATGGCACACCGGGCAACTGCGCACTATGCGAAGGTGAACATAAAGTCGTTAAAGACAACAATTGCGTCTGTGATGACGGTTACGAAGACGACGGCAGTGGCGGATGTAAAGATGCTGGTGCTTCAGAATGCGGTGAACACGAAAAAGAGAGCAATGGTGCATGTGTCTGCGACCATGACGTCAATTACTACGGCGAAGCTGGCAGTTGCGCACTGTGCGAAGGTGAACATAAAGTAGTTAAAGACAATAGTTGTGTCTGTGATGACGGTTACGAAGACGACGGCAGTGGCGGATGTAAAGAAGCTAGTGCTTCAGAATGCGGTGAACACGAAAAAGACAATGGTGCATGTGTCTGCGACAATGACGCCAATTACTACGGCGAAGCTGGCAGTTGCGCACTGTGCGAAGGTGAACATAAAGTCGTTAAAGACAACAGTTGCGTTTGTGATGACGGTTACGAAGACGACGGCAATGGGGGATGTAAAGAAAAAACGTCGGCCCTAACTTGCGGTGTACACGAAAAAGAGAGCAATGGTGCATGTGTCTGCGACAGCACGACCAATTACTATGGCACGCCGGGGAACTGCGCATTGTGCGAAGGTGAACATAAAGTCGTTAAAGATAACAATTGCGTTTGCGAAGATGGTTACGAAAACGACGGCAATGGCGGATGTAAAAGCGATGAAACAAGTGAAATTTGCGACAATAATGTAGATGACGACAGCGATGGAAAGATTGACTGCAAAGATGAAGACTGCACTAAGGATCCAAAATGTATTTATTGTCAATCCTACTTTTGCGCTAAACAAACTTTTGATAATCGTATATTGAAATGTAAAATAAATGGTTCTGAAGAAAAAGAGGTCACGAACGAGTTAATGAGTCCTGAGGATCAAGAAATGATCGGATGCGTACCTCGTTCTAGTGGGGGATATTATTGTTATAATAACTTTCTTAATAAACAAAGTGTAAGCAAGTGCTGCGAAAACAATAATTATTATTGTTTTGAAAGAAAGGGTTATTACTGTAATGATGGTAAATTAATACTACATAAAGAATGTGATGGATATTGCCAGCAGAAACAAAAAAGAATAGATCGTTACAATGATGGTGAACCGATTGGTGATTATACAGAATGTATTAACAGTTATTGTCAGAATGGCTCTTATCGCTGTAACGGTAGCATAGATCCTTCTGAGGTTGAAATATGCACAAATAACACTTGGAATTCTGACGATGCAGATGGGAATTCTCTCATCCTTTCATATCATATAGAAGAAAATGGAAATATCATTATAAAGAATGAATGTAATAATTATCCGGAGGGTAATAACTGCGATAGTTTTCCAAAAATCACTATATACGATAAAAATAGATTAAATGCTATTATGAATATGGATAGTGCTTATTCTGGTTCAATTGGCTTCAATCAGGATTATGAATATACAATTACAGATAATAAATTCTCTTGTGCTGTTGTAAAAGTGCTTTATAATTCAGACGATCTCATGTCCCAACAAACAGATATTAGAATTTCTATAAACGGAAAATTCCTTAATTTTGAAAAGGCTAATGGTGATAAAACGTGTGATTCTACGTCTTGTGTGACTTTAAAATAGTAAATGATTGCAGACCTCTTTTCAGAATGCTGCATTTCGCTTTGCGAAATAGCCGCCGCACGCAGGCCGTATGCGCAATGCGCATAGGCCAAGCGGTCGGATGGGGTGTGAATTGTGAATAATGGAATTGTATTCTCTGAGGAGGACGCGCGCTGGGATGATCATGCGTGGTTACAGTTTTTCAATTTGCTCAAGGGAGAAGCCGGTACATTGGGCAATAACCTCGACTGGGGTATTCATACCTTTTAACGATTTTGCAATTCTGATGCTCGCTTCTTTGTCTCCTTCGTCTTTGCCTTCATTCCAGATCTCGAGATTTGTTCTTCGCGTGACTTCATCCTGGTCAAATAACGCAGTGTAAATATCCATAATTTCTGCCCTTCTTTTTGTGAGGAAATTCGTCAATATGCCGAGTGCAATGCATTGATCAATTGTTTCCCGGAGTGCATCCATTTGGTGGTTTTGTCGAACCTGCGGCTCTGTTTATCCCACATACGAGCAGATAAAAATACTTACCTGCACGCTATATGCAGTTTTCGGTCTCAATATAAAAGCATTTCGTCAGTGAGGGATTCGCACAAAAATCAATAGCTGTCTCCAAACAATAAAAGTCAATCATTATGATATTGGGTTCTGAATAATCGGAATTACAGTAAGTGTATTTCGTATCCAGAGTGCACGTGTTGGCTTTTGCTGGTGATTTGCAGTCTTTTAGATTCTGGCAATAATAATCATCATCCAATTCATAATCATCGAGACAAGCAAAGCAGGAATAGCGTTTTGTCAGGCAGATGGCCATCTCATCGATATCATCGCTTATGTCAGAATCTGGGGTGTATTGATATAATTTATATCCTTCTTTACATTGGATGGGGATACAGTATCCCTTATAGCATTCGCCTTCGGCGGTTCCGGCCCATTCGGGCTGTTCGAAGCAATCGATCTTTTGGGCACCGCATTCTTCGATATCTTGAATGCATCTTTTTTCATCTTCGGACGGATGCTCTCCGATGGGACATTGCGTTACATGGCATGCACCATTTTCACATTTTGCAGAGATGCCGCCGGTTTGCTTGACACAATCCGTCTTTTCCCAGATGGCATTGACACAGGTGACCACATCATTGCCATTACAATCGATTGCTCCCTCTGTGCAATGATTGCTCTGACTTTCGAGCACACAAACCCCGTTACTGCAAACCTGTGGGGATTCGCATGCCGATTCTTTCCAAATGCCAGCCTGACACACAGCAATTTGGGTCTCACTGACACATTTTTGGTCCCCCTCATTGCAGATCTGTTCACACTTATCATTGACGAGCTGATAACCTGTATCACATTGACATTTGCCTTTGACACAAGTTTGCCCGGATTGGCAGGCGGTATAGCTATCTTTGGAGCAAGCATCATTTGCGCCGCAATATTCAGGGTTCGTCATCGGATCGATACAGCTTCCATTGCATATCACATTCTTGCATTGTTCACTTTTGATACATTCCCCTTGTGCACATATTTGGTTTGCCTGGCATTGTATATGGTTTGCACCGCAATTTTGATTGTTATCGGTTTTACATAATCCGGATTCTTCGTGCATCCCTTCAGGGCAACCTCCAATGCATGTATTGCCGTCGCATTTTTGGAATGAGGAACAGGCAAAGCCATGCCAATCTGGGCTGTTGATATCATCGCTGTTGCATTCGCCTCTTGCACCACAGAAATCAGAGCTGTTTGTTGGCCAGCATTTATGATTGCAAAAAGCAAACCCTGTTTCACATGATTCATGGCAGTACGAAACATTTTGTGAGTCTTTGGCGCAAACAGAATAATCGGACGGGCAAAAACCTTCGGCAATCATTTGACATGGTTCATCAGGGTCATCGCAGAAATGCTTCGTACTATCTTTTTGAATATAGTATTCGGCAGATATACATTGATCACCTCGTTCGACGATGTCCTTTAGCGTACATCCCCAGCAGAACATGGAGAAACAGGATAAAATCAGAACTGAATGCGTGTATTTTTTCATAGTATTATCTGGAAAGAAAATCATTCCGTTATTTTTCAGGTATTGCAGTATATCGATTTTGGCTCTGTTGTTTAACCATCGTGATTTTTTTCAGCCAATAGAAACGAATTGTTGCCCCCTTTCCGGGATCTAAGGATTGTCGTGCAAGCCATACTGAAAATGACGCTTTATGACATATCCCAGTAATTGATTTCTTTCTTATTGTTCTCCAAATCCTTTTGGTTTTCCTTTTCACGTTCTTCTGGCGTTTGATTATCGAGTTTCATCATTTTTTTATGCCAGGCATTTTTTCTGACACCAACAAATATTATAACGATGCTGATTGCAGAAAGAATTACAAAAAAAAAGATAAAAAGGCCATCTGGTATAGGCGAGGAACTTTCTTTAATTTTGCACATTTGAACATATTGATTATGAGGAATACCATCCTTAGGAATACCATCCATAGAATTCCAACTATGATAGCTTATTCCAGAATCTGTGCAGTTAAGATTTGAAAATTGATCGTCCTGGGCATGATTTACCATGTGGAAAAAAAATAGAATGAATATGTTAAGAAAAAATATTATGCAACCAACAACAATGAAACCAGATCCTGGTCTGGGCGAATAGTCCTGGTATTCGAGAGGTCGTTTGTTTGTATTAACCATAATTTTTACTCGGGTTACATGATTATCATGGAGGGGGGGATTTATTTCCATGGGTACGTTTGCTTTGGAGCGACCACATGGGGCTTTCCTGGGGTTACGCTTCGCTCACTTCGGGCTGGGAATTGCACGCATTCTGCGTGCTGGCAGTATGCGCACCTAAAGTGCGTTTATCTTCTTTGGGGTTGTCATGGAAAGTTTTTTCAATATACTTGAGTTGAAAACCGATTTTAAATGTGAGAATTCTGCATATATGAGTGAATACGTCATAGTGAATCGTGAATAACGGAGTGCAAGCAGCCGAAGGAGACGCGCTTATTAAGAACGCGCCATTCTCACACGGCGGAACAGGACATCAAACAACAAGATGGCCAGGGCCAAAAAGAGGAAATAGTAGAAGATTGGTGTGAAAGTGCGAATTTTGACCCCTTCGGGATCTGCAGTTTCGACAAATTTGGGGTCAATCTTGCCGGCTGTAGTTTGAGCGACTGCATCGAGCAAATCGAGATTTGGCTCTGGGTTTGCAAATTCCTGTGCGTATGGGAAAGAGAATGTTTTTTGAGCAAACCCTAATGATTCCTGGCTATTTTTGAGTTCGGCACGAGCCTGATACGTGCCATAGACCGGCAAAACGAAGGTATTTTCATAATATCCGGGAGCAGTCTGTGGCAGTCGGAGCGTCATTTTTTCGCCATCGGGGCGTGTGATTTCAGCTTCGATATCGAGGCCATTCATAAAGGCGTCGTTTTCGGAGACGGCATCGACGATGACGCGAACATTGTCATTTTCGCGTTGCACGATCATGTCGTAGCGCGTTTCTTCTTCGGTTTTCATGGTCGAACGCACGACCTGAGCCCAGAATTTTGCAAAGCTCGAAGATTGCTTAATCCAGCCAGAAGCCCATCTATTTTTGGCATCGCTGGTAAACACGGTGGTTTTTCCGCTTCCGAGGCTCCAATGGGCGAGTATTGGTGCGCCATTTGGAGCTTTGAGGATGGTCTGACTGCCGCTCTTTGCTTTGGTTCCGACGTATCCGAGCAGTGTCTGGAATGTGACTCCGCTGATCATCTCGTGATTTTTGGCGACTGTCGGGACAAAGGGCGTTTCGACGACGGCCTGATTGGCGACGCGATTGGTTTCTTCGACAAAAATGCGGGGTACGGAGCTCGAATCTTTTGCGATATATGCGCGTCCTTTGCCGAGATTGGCGATTCGGCTGAGCAGCGTTGTATCGGCATTGGCCAGAGCAATGGTCGAAACGGTCATTCGGGCTTTGGCCATTTCGCGCACGAGTTTGTCGATGCCATTGTAGGAACTGCGCCCGTCGGTAAGCAAAATGACATGCTTGGTTTTGGCCGAAACCATGGCCATTTCGAGGTAAGTCATTTCGAGTGCATCGCGGATATTGGTGCCGCCATTGGGATGCATGCGGGAGATTTTGTCATTGATGCTGTAACGATTGACGGCACGCGTCATGGGCACGACGATATAGGGGGCATCGTCAAAGCCGACGACGAGTACGCGATCCTGTGCCTGTAAAGCGGCGACACTTGCTTTTGCTGCTTCTTTGGCAATTTCGAGATTGCGATTTTCGCGCATCGATCCCGATTTATCGATCACGAGTGCAATGGCCGAAGATTGGTTCTTTTGGGGATTGTCATTTTTGAATTCGACTGGCAAAATCTTTTCGATCGTCGTATTTTCGTATCCACCGGGGCCAAAAGCAGACTCACCACCGACTGCAATAAAGCCGCCGCCCTGACGTTTGACATAATCCTGAATGAGAGTCATGTTTTCGCTGGTGACGTTGGTTCGGCCGGTATTGGTTTCGCGAGGGACATCCCCGAGAATGACCGCAGAATACTTGAGGATTTCTTTCATCGAGGTAGGAAGTCCGGTTGCCATGCGCACTTCGACATCGAAATTCTGCCCCTGGGATTCGCCGTACCCAGACAGAGCGCGCTGCAAATAGCTCGCATTCTGGGCATTTTGTTCGATGTATAGAACTTTGGGTTTGCCTTCGATGTTAAATTGATCGAGCAAAGTATTGTTTTCGGCAAAACGATCCTGATCTTCGGGCACGTTGTCGAGTGCAAATTTCATGGGGAGTGTGCCCGGTGCATCGGCTTCGGTCGTCAGGGTAATAAAATTCTGTCCTTTGATGAGCTCGATATCCTGCGATAGTGCGCTGTCGGGCATATTATTTTTATCGACAGCCAGGTGGACATTGGTTTCGTGCGTCGATTCAATTTCGAGTACGATTTCGAAGGGTTTGCCGACGCGCAGGTTATCGCGATCCCGGACATCGAGGGATTTGATCATAATTTCGCGGGCAGGCGAAGATTCGAGATGTACGACATCGATGCGGATATCCTGTGCCCGTGCGCGGGCAGCTTCGAGCAATACGTCGCCCTGGGTTTGGTTGCCATCGCCCATCAGGACGATGCGCCGCACGTGATTTTCGGGGAACAATGCGTAGCTAAAGCGCAATGCAGATTCGATGTCGGTTTGCCCGGAGTGGTCGCGCTCGAATTCGGGAAGCTGGGCATTTTCGCCAATTTCGACGAGTTTTGGGGAACTGCCAAACGTGACGACCTGAATATTGGTTTCGGAATTGCGGTTTTGAAGTGCAGACGAAATCTCATTGCGTGCATTTTGGAGCATTTCGTCGGGCACAGATTCGCTGACATCGACGACATAAATGACGGACACGAGACTCGTCTCGGAAGTTTTTTCGACATCGATGAGTGCCAGTGCGATTGCGGCGAGCAGTGCGACGCGCAAAAAACCGCTGACACAACGCTGCCAAACGGGAAAATCGCTGAGAGAATAGCGCGCGGGGATGAGCAGAATGGGCCAAAAAGCCAACAATCCGATCCATTTGAGATGGAATGCGCAGTACTGCGTTGCCACGAGAGGTTCTGTCATATTGACGAATGGAATGGCATTGAGCAGGCGAATGAGATCGATGTCGGTAAATTCGATGGTTTCGAGATTGGGCAGCCAGATCCATTGGGCATAGGCCCAGAGATTGAGTGCCAAAAGTCCGAGAACGATGGCCCAGAAAATGATATTTTTCAGGATTTTCATAGATGTCGGCGATATTACACAAGCCCCGGGTGAGTGGATAGCGGCTTATTTTGCAAATGAGAAAGAAGATCGTGCTTACGGAAATGGTGTGAAACATCGATTGCGGCGCGTATTTTAATAGCGCCGCAGCGAGGCGTATGGGGTGAAACCCCATAGCCGAAGCCACAAAAGAGACAGAAAGGGCATGCAGAAAAGCAGCCCACTGTGAAATCTATCATAACATGAAACGGGTTCTATTTCGACAACCTTACAACGTGATATCGGCCTGTGTACCGCGTTGTCCGTCATCGCGATCATGCAGGGCAATGCGGCCGTTGTGATCTTCGATAATTTTACGGACGATGGCGAGTCCCAGCCCTGTGCCATCGGATTTAGTCGTAAAATATGGCATAAAGAGCTTGGATTTTTGCTCGTCGGTAAGGCCAGGCCCGTTGTCGATAATGCGCAGACAGAGGGTATGTTTTTCGTCATCGGGCTGCGCAATCATGAGGTCGATTTCGGGTTCGAAATGGGCATTTCGCGCGGCTTCGATGCCATTGCGAACGATGTTAATGACGACTCGGCGCATGAGTTCATTGTCGATTTCGATGACGATCGTTTTGAATTTTTCTTCGGGTTCGTGCAGCGTCACACGTTTGGCTTCTTCATTGAATTGCGGGTTTTGTTCAATGACATTGGCTACAAATTCGTAGAAACAGACCGGTTTTTTTTCTGGGATCGGCATGCGTGCAAATTCGCTGAAATTCTTGACGAGTTTGCGCAGTGTTTCGGTTTCTTCGGTGACGATCTCGACGGCATTGGTCAAAAGCCGGCGGTATTTGGGAGGATTATCGATGTAATCCTGGAATTTGCCGTCGAGCTGCTGTACTGCAAGTACAATCGGTGTAAGGGGGTTCTTGATTTCGTGAGCAAGTCGGCGTGCCACTTCCTGCCATGCCTGCATGCGTTCGATATAAGCTTTGGATTCCTGAGCGCCGCGCAGTTCATCGACCATCGTGTTGAACTGGGTCATGAGGAATGTCATTTCGTCGTTATTCTTGCTCTTGATGAGTACTTTGGTATTGAGATCCCCATCGGCAATGCTCTTCGTTGCCCGGGTCAATTCGGACATTTGCCTGCTGAGCGGGATTGCAATGTAGAGTGCTCCAATAATGGCGAGTATAAAGACGATGGCCGCAATGGTAATAAAGATGTTTTGATAGAGTTTGGTGACACTGGAATCATCATCGTCTTCCATGGCGGAGATGCTGCCATGTCGATAGCGATTTTCGCCGAGTTGCTGATATTGTGCTTCCTGAGCGCGATCGATGGCAAAGACGACGATGAGCTGGATTCCCCGCATCGAAACTGGTGCAGCCTCTGAAATAGCCGATACTTCTTCGGGAAGCGATTCCAGATCACTCGCTCCGGAATACTCCCCTTCGACTGGCTCTGCGATAAGAACGGGCATTTCATCCAAATCAGCATTCACACTGGGTTTTGCTTCATTGAAGCGCGTTCTGAGTGCAATGGGAATGGCCGCAATCTGGCGTTTGTACTGATTTTTGTCGAGATTGGATGAACCTGTTTGAACCAGGGGAGTCATGTTTAAAGAGAGCTGTATTTCGACCGCCAGATCTGTCGAATTGACGATCCTGTCGAACAATTGTTTGAGCTCGCTTTGAAACTCTTTGCTCTGAGTAATTTCACTGACGTGGGTGATTTGATATTTGGCGAGCAGTGCATCGACTTCGAGTTCAATATTGCGTTTTATGAGCTCAATACGCGAGGATTCGGCTTTGACCCATGATCGATAGATATCCGAAACGCCCTCGATACTTTCGGCAGCTTCTTTTTGCAGATTCTGATTAAAATCGTCGATGCGGTTAAAGATGAGCAAAGACGCAACCATTGGGACGATAGCGATGAGAATCATCGCCCCAAGGATTTTGATTGTGAAGGATCTATGGAAGTGTTCTTTGCTCATTAGCCGATGTTTTAGGAAGTATAGGAGGAATCTCCGTGGGTTGAGCCCTGGTGGGCTTACCCACGGTTAAAGTTTAGCGCCCTTGCAGGGCGCGTTAAGGTGACGCCCCTGTGGGGCGTGTCGAATTGTATTATGCGTTATCTGACGGTTGCTGTGCTCCCTGCTGTGCTTGCTGCTGTTGTTCGGCTTCTTCCTTTTCACGCTGGATGCGTTCTTTTTCGTAGACGATTTCATGCCATTTGCAGCTGCATGCGGAGAGTTCATCGCTCATGGCATCGTATTCTTCGGTTGTGGCGTCATCTTTGGCGAGCAGTGCGTCAGCGCGTTCGAGGAGTTCGGTCGAGGTTTTGATGAGTTCTTCGTCGGCATCGCCTGAATTCTCGCGTTTCATGCGGGCGATGCTGAAATCGAGGCTCTGTACCTTATTTTTGGCCACGAGTTTGTTCTTTCGTGCTTCGTCGGCTTCGCGGGCTGCTTCGGCATCGGCAATGGCACTGCGGATTTCATCTTCGGTAAGACCGCCGGCGCCCATGAGGACGAGCGATTCAGCTTTGTTTGTTTTCTTATTGGTAGCCGAAACCCGAATCACGCCGTTGGCATCGATATCAAAACAAACCTCGATTTGCGGCACGGCTCGCGGGGCCGGCTCGATATCGGCGAGTTCAAACTGGCCCAGGAAGCGGTTTTCATTCGCGAATTGACGTTCGCCCTGATAAACGTTGATGGAAACGCTCGACTGGTTGTCGACAGTCGTACTAAAGAGCTTGGTTTTCTTGGTGGGGATGGTCGTATTGCGTTCAATAAGGGGAACCATGAGTCCGCCGTTGGCTTCGACGCCGAGGGTGAGCGGGGTGACATCCAGAAGCACGATATCGGTCACATCGCCGGAGAGTACGCCGCCCTGAATGGCTGCGCCCATCGAAACGACTTCATCGGGATTGAGGCTGTGATTGGGGGCTTTCTTAAAGAATCGCTCAACTTCGCTCTGAACCAGCGGAATTCGTGTGGAGCCGCCGACGAGCAGGACTTCGGCGATATCTTCGGGTTTGAGGTTGGCATCTTCGAAAGCGCGCGAACAACAATTGAGGCTCTTGACGATGAGGGGACGCATCATCATTTCGAGCTGTGCGCGGGACAACATGGCGCGAAGATGCTTGGGCCCCGAGGCATCTGCCGTTAAGAATGGCAGATAAATCTCGGTCTGAACCATCGAGGAGAGTTCCATCTTGGCTTTTTCTGCGGCTTCGCGTACACGCTGAATGATCATCGCATCGCCGCGAACATCCATCCCCGTGTCTTTCTGGAACTGTTCGAGCAGCCAATCGACGATGGCCTGATCGATATCATCGCCGCCGAGATGGGAATCGCCGTTGGTCGATAAAACCTCAATGACGCCGCCGCCGATTTCGAGGATCGAAATATCGAAGGTACCACCGCCAAAATCGTAGATGGCAACTTTTTCATCTTTATCTTTGTCGACGCCATAGGCGAGTGCGGCAGCCGTCGGTTCGTTGATAATACGGCGGACATTGAGCCCGGCAATTTCGCCGGCAACTTGCGTGGCACGGCGTTGTGCATCATTAAAATAAGCAGGCACCGTAATGACAGCATCGGTCACTGTTCGCCCCAGATACTGTTCGGCACATGATTTGAATTTCGACAGTATTTGTGCGGAAATCTCGCTTGGGCTGTAAATTTTCCCATTGATGCGCACACCCAGATCGCCATTGAGTTGGTCACACGTCTCATAAGGGACACTTTTGCGGTCGGCTTCGGGAACTTCGTCGTAGCGTTTTCCCATAAAACGCTTAATCGAATAGATCGTGCCCAGTGGATTGACGAGGCTCTGACGGCGAGCCATATCGCCGACGAGAATGCCGTCATTTTCGGTATATCCGACGACACTGGGGGTGACGCGGCTGCCTTCGGCATTGGCAATCACGACGGCTTTGCCGCCTTCAAAGACGCTTAAAACTGAGTTGGTGGTTCCGAGATCGATTCCGATAATGGTCATATTGTAAACCTTATAGAAAGAGAAAAGTCATGACGATTGTCCGAAAATCAGACGGACGTTTTATACAACGCGCAATAGAAGATACGCAATGTGCAAAGCAAAATTAAATGTTGGCCGTCTTTTCGGCTGACGCCGAATGCGCCGTCCTTTCGTCGCCTATGGCCGAAGGCCATACGGCTCCGATCTTTTTTTTCTTGCCATGCGCTACAGGATTAAATTATATTACTTCAGTGTTTTTGTATTCAAATGGAGCGAATCGGCCCCGGAGTTTATTATGTCGAAAAAAATATTTGTAGGCGGTCTAGCATGGGCAACAACCGATGATGTTCTGCGTGCAGCCTTTGAACCCTTTGGTCCCGTAGTCGAAGCCAAAGTCATCGTCGAACGCGAAACGGGCCGATCCCGGGGATTTGGTTTTGTGACATTCGAAGAGGAATCAGCAGCTGCCGAAGCAATGAACACGATGAATGGACAGACACTCGAAGGTCGGACGATTCGCGTCAATTCGGCAGATGACAGCAAGAAAAAACCGTCTGAACGTCCTCAACGGAGTTACAATAAACCTCGCTCCCCGGAAGTAGTCATTCAGAGGCGCGATGATAATTCCCCGCAGCCGCGCCATCACTATGCGGAGCAGGAATTTTCCTACCCGGATGACAGTTCCAATCAGCGTCGGGAAAACCGCAAAAAAGATAAGAAAAAAAGAGAACGTTTTGAGGATGATGACCGCTGGTAACTCCATAAAATGACGAACCTTGAGATATTAACTAAACTGAGGCGTCTGCATACGCTGCTCGTCCTGGGCAAGCGCAGCAACAATCTGGCGCTTGCCCTTCGCAAGGCAATTGAGACCATTGCCGCATGGAATCAGCCTGCAGAGACTATTGTTGCTCATACCCCCGTTAAACAGATTTTTGCCGGTTATGGGCCAAAATTTATAAAAATATTCGAAGAACTCTTGCAGACGGGCGATATAGCCCTCATTGCACAGCTTCAGCCGGAATTTGATCCATTTTTCTGTTATTTGTGCGAAATTCCCGGCATTGGCGAAACGATGGCCCGGCGCATGTTTTTTGATCGCAGCATCCAGTCGATGGATGATTTGCGCATTGCCTATACCAACAATGTTTTGCAGCGCATTCCTGCTTTTGGCGATGCCAGACTTAAAGCTATCGAAGATGTCCTTTGGCAGTCTCAGACCCATCATCACTGGGATAAGCCTGCAGAGGGTGAGAACTTTGCCGATGGAAATTCTGAAAATGGCGAAAATAGCAGCGATTTTGTGTTACCCAAAGAAATAGAGGCACCAGGATTGACCACATCTCAGCTCGATTTGTTTGGTTCCCGCCTTGCCGAAGAAACGCCAAAGACGGTGGATACTGTTCCTGAGCAGCCTTTATCACCTGCTCAACCATTCGAATCGGAACCGGAAGAACAGGGCCGGACTGCCGAAGAGGATGAATTTACGCAGGATATCAATACGCGTACTTCTGTATGGGATTTGCCGGCAAGTCAGGATGCACCGCAAGTACCGACCGATCTGGATGCCTATCCGCCGGCATTTATCGAATCGAATTCACTGCTTTTTCGGGATGTAAAACCGCAAACGTCCTCTCCGGAGAGTGAATCTTCATTATCCATCCAGCAAGCCCCGGAATTGGCGAGTGATGTCAGTCTTTCGGATGAAGACGAAAAACTCGCCAAAGCCCTGGTGCAGGCAATGGAGGTCAAGCCCCCGCGCGATGAACAGCTCGAAAGGGAATTGAGCGCAGTCATCGCGCGCGATTTGGCTGAACATGGGGGACAGAGAGGACTGCCAGATATGGCAGCAAGTCACCCCGAGGGCGAAGAAGATGCATGTGAGACACTGAAAGGGGCTTGTTTAAAGGCGTCCTTTATCCGTGCAGAGATCGTCTATGCCGATACGATTCATGCCAGGGTGATCCACAGCAGTCAGATTGTGCTCGAACCACAGCATTCCTGTGGTTTATATAATGAGGACGCTATCTCATTGGATGAAATTGAGACGCATCGGGTTGAAGCGAATGAAATTCTCGCAGACAGCATTGATGCGCGGGAAATTCATGCCCATTGTATTTCGGCAGACGTCATCGTTTATGGTTACTGTTCAGCCGGGGCTCTGCCCCAGACCCCGCCAAAGGGCTAAACCCTTTGGAATCCGCAATATTTTTTGTTTTTTACCTGTCGTTTTCGCAAACCTGTGCGAAATGGGGCCCCTCCCCCATTCCGAATCAAAACATTATGTTTTCTTATGTTTACCGTTTTGATATGCATATTCCAAAGCGAAGGTCAAGGGATGGGCTGAACAGTTATGCAAAACCTGCTGGCATTCGCACTAAAAAAATATGAACATCATTAGATGCGAACAAACACGTTTGTTGGAATAAACAAGACAGTCGGTTTAGTAACGTTATGCTCATAGGTGCATGGCGCAGGCGTATTTGGCGAAGCCAAAAAACCGAAGCCTCAAAATTCTGAATTTTATCCAAAATTGATAAAATAGCTGCCGAATTTGGTGGGCCAAATTCAAAAAAAATAAAAAAATCGACATTTTTGTCATAAAAATGGCGATATGTGGTTGAAAGTAAGTTTGGTTTACGGCATAAAGGGAACTTGTACTTATGATGCACTTGGGTGTGTGTAAAGCGCACGTGTGCATACCTCATTAAACATACCAGCCAGAAGGCTGTCATAGGAGAAAAAACGATGAAAAAGACATGGATGGTGATAGCGATGCTGGCAGCTTTCAGCTGTGCATGCGATGATGATAGCAAAGACGATTCCTGTGTGAACGGCACTCGTATTTGCAATGGTTCGGGCGTTCGTGCTGAGTGTGTCGATGGTGAATATGTCGATATTCCGTGTTCTGCCGGCAGTGTTTGTGACAACGGTGCCTGCAAGCAGGTTGGTGACAATTGTTCGAATGCGATGTTGGCAATACCTGGTGCCGATGGTCGTTCGATTTCTTATTGTGTGAATGGCCGTCAGGTCACAGAATCATGCCCGGATGGATTTACGGTGATGAATGGTTCCCATGGTGCCTATTGTCAGGCTCCTGCCAATCCGGCGGTTGTGGATAACAGTGCATGTAATTCGAATGGTGCACAGCGCTGTTCGGCATCGGGTGTTCATCAGGTATGCAATGGCACCAAATGGGTGGATCAGCCTTGTACGACGAATGCGGATGAAGCAAGTGCCTGGAAGTGTGAATCGGGTGAATGTGTCCATTACACGGTTTGTTATGAAGGTCTGTTGAGCTGCGATGGCACGACGGTTCTTAAATGTGCCAAAGGTGCCAAAGAGAATCTGTGGAAGAAAGACGTCGATTGTGCAGCAGATGGCAAGGTTTGCAAAGCCGGTAAATGCGTAGCGGCAAGCAGTTCTTCGAGCGAGCGTTACCAGGATTGCGATGCATTTGGTTGCCAGGTCGAAGGTGGAAAAGCCTGCTCTGCAATTTGTCAGGAGGAAGAAGGTACCTCCAAGTGCTACGTCGATACCGAAGCCAGGGAGTTTGGCTGCGGTGATATGCCCAGCGGCGATAATCCGAGCGGTTCGGGCTATGAAGACTGCAGTGACGAAGATTGCAAGATGAGCGATGGCAGCAAAGTAAAATGTGGTGAGGCATGCGTGAGCATGGCTGGAGCTGGCAATAAAGCATGGTGCGATGCACAAGGCAATGTTCAATGTTCACCAACCGAACCCGGCGGTTCGTCGAGCGGCGGTAACAGCGATTATGTCGATTGCGATGAATATGGCTGCGTGATGGATGAAGCTGGCACCAAGTGCTCAGATTACTGCAAATCTCAGGGTGAAAGCGGTTGCTATGTCGATCCTGCCGCTAAGAAGTTCGGTTGTGGTGAAATGCCCAGCGGAGGTTCTTCGAGCGGCGGTGATTCATGTGACGAAAAGACATACAAAGAAAGTTGCAATGGCAACATTGGTTTGTATTGTTATGAAGGTGAGGAAACCGAATTTAAATGTGATTCATCTGCCCCCTGTGCAGTGAGCGCAGCCAGTGGCATTGCAGATTGTGCACAGACCTGTAAAGCTGGTGATGCTGATTCTGTATATTGTTATTCATATGGTGGATCAGTGTTTGCCATTCCAATGCACTGCGAAAAAACGACAACAGGTTCCTACGGATATTTCCTGGATTCGGAAAAATACACGCCATGTACCAATGGATGTACCGATGGCGTTGGCTGCAAATAATCCCATCGCGTCATGAAAAAAAGCGCCCTTCGGGGCGCTTTTTTTAGTGAATAGTGAATAGTGAATAGTGAATAGTGAATAGTGAATAGTGAATAACTAACGTCCTGCAATCCTGCGAAAATCGGGCGCATTGACGACAATGGGGTCAGCCATGGCCCGGATGCGCGAAAAGGTGCGTTCCGAGACGCGGTCTTCGATGTGTTCCCTGCGCATGATTTGATCCGCATGAACTTTAAACGATTCGGGGTGATCAAATCCTTCTTTTTTATAGCGCTTTTGAACATACATATCCCAATCGGATGATCCATATCCTCGCAGGGTTATCTTTTTGCCCTGTATGATTTCTTCGCCACCGTTCATGAATTTGTTATAGCCGCTCGAATCGCGGTCGAGATAATTGCTGGCAAAGAAGGTCGTCAAATCGGGATTGGAGTACCGCCGGTTGATGATTTCATCGATGATGCGCAGCTCAAAGTCGTTCTTTTTATCGCGTCCTTTGCCGAGTTCATCCATAAAGAGTACGGGAATACGGGCAATCGGCTCGATAAAGGAAGCCTCGGGAACATTTTGGCTATAGGCTGCGCGAATATCGCTCAGGAGATTCGAATAATCGACATATCGGCATGGAATGCCGATCTCGAGCGTCAGATATCGAATGGCAGCACACAGCAGATGGGTTTTGCCCGTTCCCGGTCCGCCTTCGAGCAGATAACCTGAATTGCCTTTTTTAAAGCTTTTGATGTTCCGGATGAACGATTTGACATTCGCAGTTTCGCGCAGTCTCTCGATTTGGAAATTTTCGAGCGTGGCATTCATAAAACGCGAAGGAACATCTGCCTGATTGTAAGTATCGATGCGCTGCAGCGCATACGTTCCCGGGCATGGTGATATCGTGCGGTAACCGCGTTCGTCCGTCTTTTCGAGGAATTTAAATCCCCCACAGATGGGGCATGCCCGAACGGCTTCTTCATCCCATTTGGGGATGATTTTCGCAGTACCGTCGTCATTGATAAATTCCTGAACCAGTGTTTTTCTGAGTATACATTCCATTTTCTTACAAACGGATTTGCTCCGGCCTAACGGCCTTCGCGTTTTTGGGGATTTAACAAACGGATTTACTCAGGCCTAACGGCCTTTGCGTGTTTTTTTGGGGGGAACAAACGGATTTGCTCAGGCCTAACGGCCTTCGCGTTTTTGGTGCTTTAACAAACGGATTTGCTCAGGCCTAACGGCCTTCGTTGTTTGTTTTTTGTTTTAACAAACGGATTTGCTCAGGCCTAACGGCCTTCGCTGTTTGTTTTTTGTTTTAACAAACGGATTTGCTCAGGCCTAACGGCCTTCGCGTTTTTAAATCGTGAGCAACGTTAGTTGCGAACAAATCCGTTTGTAAAAAAAAACAAAACCAAAACGTGAGCAT
>DGWW01000015.1 GCA_002395385.1 Myxococcales bacterium UBA4248 | reverse complement strand
AAAGTCAATACAAATACTGTAGAGAGATGGGGAAGGGGGCCCCATCAAGAGATAAGTTGGCTGGGGTCACGAAAAGTGATAAAAAAACATTAAAATGATTGTGGATTCCACGGGGTCCGGGGCAGAGCCCCGGCTGAATATTTACGTCAGGATTGGTGCGCGGCTATTGCCCTTCGGGCAATACGCTTTGCTTTTCGGCCTATTTCGCGCATCAGAAACGTCCCATGGGGCCGTTTCTGAAAAGCGCGAAATACGGCCTCCTATGCACGCCTGTTTTCACACGGCGTGCACACATCATCATAGGACGACACGATGCAAATGCAATCACTGAGAAATGAACTATGCGACATTTGCCACCGCATGTGGCAGAACGGCTGGGTGGCGGCCAATGACGGCAATGTATCTGCATTGACAGAAGATAACCGCATTTTGTGCACTCCATCGGGCGTAAGTAAACGCGATGTCATGCCTGACATGCTGATTGTCACCGATCTGAGTGGCAATATACTCGAAGGCAATCGCAGGGTTTCTACCGAACTGCCCATGCATCTGCGCTGTTATCGCGATCGCCCCGATGTGCGTGCCGTCGTGCATGCGCATCCCCCGATGTCTACGACTTTTGCGGTGGCAAATAAACCGCTCGACGATTATGCCATGATCGAAACCATCCTCACGTTTGGTACGGTTCCGGTTGCGCCCTATGCTGTGCCCGGCACGGATCAGGTGCCCGAGTCGATTGCACCGCTTATCGCCAATCACGATGCCGTGCTTTTGCGTGCACATGGAGCCATCACAGTCGGCTGTGATCTGATCACAGCCTATTACCGTATGGAAACACTCGAGCAGTTTGCGCGTATCACGCTGTATTCCAAACTTCTCGGCGGCGCAGAAGAACTTACACGGGAACAGGTCGAAGAACTCATCGATCGGCGCTCACAATTCTATCACATGCCGGGGGTGCATCCTGGGATTGAAAAATAATGCCGTCTATCCCAGATATTCCATCCACCATGCATAGGCATAATCTTCGTACAAACCATGCTGTCCCCAAAAGGTACGTCCTTTGTACCCGATTACGGGGCTCCATGTGCCATCCTCCGAAACGGTCGAAAATTCGGGAACAGGATTGACCAGTCCACGTCCGATGGCTTTGAGAAAGCTCTCGCGAGCTGTCCAAATTCTATAAAAAATCTCCCTTTTATTGCCTTCGGGCGTGCGTCCATACAGTGCTTTTTCATTGGGGGCAAAAAGCGCCTCGACGATAGCGTCATTCGATTCGGCCACACGCTCGATGTCGCATCCGACCTCGGCCTGCGCCAATATCACCATTGCCTTTTGATGGGAATGTGACACATTAAAAAAACATGCACCATTGACCAGATAAGGTTTGCCGTGGTCATCCGTTCGAATGGTGATTTTCTGCCGGCTGGCATCGCAGCCAAAACGCCGCAATCCTTCGTCCAGGAGCATGCCTGCCCCCAGTGAAAGCGCGCGTTCGCGGACGAACTTAAACTTCAGGATTTTTTTTTGTCGTTCAGCCGATACCTGGCTCAGGCTTTTATGAATGACAGCATCGCACTGAAGAATGGAAGTATCGGCTATGAGAATGAGCGGTTGTTGTATGATCATAAGACGGGCTGGTGGCCCAGGAATGAACAATTACCCCACATGATTCATAACTGGAACCCAATGACCAACTATTGGAAGGAGATGGATTTCCAATCGGCACCAGCCCAGGATTTGTCACCCGAAACGAGCGGTGAGCCAGAGCCTCCGGCCTTTTTATCGCTGTTGAGGAGGATGTCCGCATCCTTCGTCGAAAAATCCTTCCAGGATGTGTCGGTAAATGTGATCTTTCCCGGTGCGGTGAGCTTGATACTTTTGAGTGCAGAACATTTGGTAAATGAAATATTCTGGATTTCGACGACCGAGGGTAAATCGACCTCCGTGAGTGAAGTACAATTATTGAAGAGAGAACTGGTTGCAACTTTGAGTTTAGGCAGGTTTGCTTTTTTGAGGTTCTGGCATTTGTAGAATTGACCGGTTTCTGCAGCGTCACCCGTTGCTTCATTTTTGGGCTCAGCAATTTCCCATTCGGGAAAATCCACTTCTTCTATGCCTGAAATCCAGAAAGCCCCGATCTTGATTTTGGTGACATGCGGGAAATAGGCTTTGCCTGTGAGGTGATTGGTATCGGCAAATGCTTTCGATCCAATGACTGTAATATTGGGGAATTTGCTTAGATCTTCGATGGATTTAAGGTTGGTGTTATCGTTAAACGCATTGGAAGGTATTTCGGTGACTGCATTGATTTCTGCATCGGAAAGGCAACCATCTTTATTGGTATCCCAATGTTCTTTGGCATATTTTTCGACTTCCGAATCGGTAAATTTAAAGCAAGACGCCGATGCAGGATCTTTGCATGCATTGTTTTCGCATATCTGGCCTTTTGAGCAGCATCGGTCACCGCATTTTGTCTCGCCTTCGTTTGTACACTCATCTTCGGCTGGTGTGGCATCTACACACTTATTATTGAAGCATGTCTGCCCATTTTGGCAGCAGTGCTTACCGCATTTGGTTTCTCCGTCGCCGTTGCATTTATTTTCGACAATCATGCCGTCCAGGCATTGTCCATTGTCGCATGTCTGACCGTTTTTGCAGCAGATATCGCCGCATTTGGATTCACCTTCGCCGCTGCATTCGTTTTCGGCAGGTGTGCCGTCCAGGCATTGTCCGTTGTCGCATGTCTGACCGTTTTTGCAGCAGATGTCGCCGCATTTGGTTTCTCCATCGCCGCTGCATTCGTTTTCGACAGGTGTGCCGTCCAGACATTGTCCGTTGTTGCATGTCTGTCCGTTTTTGCAGCAGATGTCGCCGCATTTGGTTTCACCGTCGCCATTGCATTCGTTGGTCTGCGGTGCGCTGCCTACACATGTTCCGTTAGTGCATGTTTGTCCATTTGTGCAGCAGAGACTGCCGCATTGTATGCCGCCGCTAAGGCTGCATGCGTCCTGGGATCCGGACGGATTCTGGCATGTACCGTTGTTACAAATCTGTCCGTTCAAACAGCAAATATCGCCGCATTGTAATTGCCCAGGTTCTGTGCATGTCGTCTGAGATGGTGTGTTTATTTTGTCTGGATCATCGGTGTCTTCGGAACATCCGGCAAAAGCCAGGACAGCAGTCAATAAAAGGGTTTTATTTAATAAACGCATGGTCGAATCTCCTTCATCACGATGTGATGCCACTTGTGCAGTGGGAAGCGAGTGAATCGCTTGAAATAGTTTGTTTAAAGAAACATTTGTGTGCACCTTTAAACCACATGTAGCTTTAGCAGTTTTGAACATGACATGAAAGAGAAAATGAAACTATTCAGTCGGGGGCTGAGTTTTTTTCCAAAGTCAATCAATAACAAGGGATGAGGGATGAGGGATGAG
>DGWW01000327.1 GCA_002395385.1 Myxococcales bacterium UBA4248 | reverse complement strand
AGGATTGTCCCCGGGATTGACAGGGTTGTCGCCAGGAATGACCGAATTATCGTTGGTTTCATTGCTCGAATGATTGGAATCGTCACAACCCCAAACCAGTGCAGCGCTTACAATGATTATGCAAATTCTATTTAGAGTTTTGTTCATGAGAACCTTCTCCATGTTTATTCTCAATATTATCCAATAAAATTCGAGCTTGCGAATGAATCGCCAAAAAACATTAATTTTGTAACATTTTATATCGGTATGTTCAACCCAGGGTGTGATTTATTCCATATAGCCGACGCGTATGCACGAAGGGCATAGCGAGCGGCCGCTGGCCGTATGCGCCAAAGGCGCATAGGCAAAGCGGCGCCTGGCGTATCGGCGCAGCCGATAGCTGGCGCAAACAAAAAATATTTATTCTCTTTGTAAGGATCTATGCCATTTTAAATACGGCGAAAAATGCAGAACAACGTTACGATATTCGCCCAAACTTGGGATGAATCCCCCATGACGACAAATACGCCTTTCACAAAATATCCCATTTAATTTCGTGTACAGATGCATTAAAAGACCTCACTGGTCTCTAGGGCCGTGGTTTCATTTTGTTCAGAGTATGAAATGCAAAAAAAATTTGTAAAATTGGCTGTACTTTTTGTCATTTTCGCCATTTTTGGCTGTACTCGCATGTACACCCTGCCCGACGCGCCCCCTCGGGCTGAGTGGCAGAGTACCGAGCAAAAGCCCCAGGAAACTCAGGAAGATATCGTGCGCAGATTTCTCGACAGCAAACGTGCAGCCATTCAATGTTATGCCGCATTGGCCGATGGTGACTGGGAAAGAGCCATGTCATTTATGTCCGCACAAACACGGGCTTTTTTGGAGAATCATTCGAATGGCAACGGTGCAGCCTCTGTCTTCGAAACGAACACCATCTACTCGGACGATGGAGAAGAACTTGCATTTGACCCGGTGGGGGACGTGTTTATTCGTGATCTGACAGACATCCGGGACGACTTTGCAGGTCGTCAGGATGACGAGTCCCAGACGCGCAAAGTTCTCTATGCCGTCAGTACTTCGGGAAAGGCAAGAGAGCTCGTCTTCATCCTCGAGGACGACAAATGGCGCCTCGACAGTCCAAACCTACAATTCGACCTGCTTACCGAATAGAGATTTTGGCAGCACGGTCGCACCCCCTGAATGAGGCCATAAAATGTTGTACGACCGATGCATGCTTACCAAAAAAAATGATGAATGGTTCGGCCTCGTCGAACTGAGGCAGAGAGTCAACGAAAGATGGCGTTTTGCCGCATGGCTCATGCTGATCATCATCGTGATTGAGTGTTTTCGATGGGTGAATGCCGGCCTGTGGTATTTCAGCGCCATCGAATACGGCATACTTGCGCTGAGTATATTTTTCTTTATCGCATTTTACCGCAAATCGTCGAAGACTTTTAAATACCGGGAAACGGTATTTCGAGTCTCGGCGCCACAGCCCATACGCGACGAAGTCGGGCAGATTCTTGGGTACAAAAAATATATCTATCTTCCCGAGAATGCGGAATTTAAAAAGTACGAGATCGACGATTTTTCTCACGTCGTCTTTGGCCTGATCGACTATCCCTGGCCAGGCCGCAAGAACGTCAACATCGAAGCCTTTGCGCTCTATCTCGCCGAGAAAGACGGCACGCCACACCCCATTGTCGAAGGCTGTTTCGACAAATATTCGTGTTTTACGCTCGCCCGCCGTATCGCAGCGCTGACGGGGCTTCCGCTCATCGAGCTTGGCAAAGGCCAGCCCTTCGTGAAGGCGGATTCTAAAACTAAGGCTTGACCCCGCCTATGCGCGGATGGCGCATACGGCCTGGGGCGCGCGGCTATCGGCTTTGCCGATACGCCTTGCGCGTCTGGCTATGGCAAAGCCATACGCCAGACTGTCCTATTGGACATTGTCTGCAGCTTCGACAACGCAGCAAAGGCCATCCAGCCGAATGACAATCACGCGGTCATTGGCGGCAAAATGGTCTTCTTCGTTAAATGCACGTGCGGTCCAGTAATTGCCGCCAATTTCGATTTGCCCATTTTTGCCCGGCTCGATAGCTTCCGTCACGACTCCGGTTTTTCCTTCGACGAGATTGGAGATATCTTCGTCTTTGAGCGCTTTTTTGCGATTCAGGTTGGCGGTAATCATTTTACGGCACCCAACGAGCAATCCAGCGGATGCGCCAATAGCGACGATCAGCTGGACCCAGAACGGCACCCCGATCAGCGCCAAAACCAAGGCCAAAGCACACCCGCCGACGAACCAGATGCTGACCACACTGACGGTTACCGCTTCAGCTACAATAAAGATGATACCAAGAATGACCCATGTCACAATATCCAAATGAGCAGCCATCCAGTCCATACCCACTCCTTCATAAACAAAGAGGCGCACACAGTGCGCCTCTTTGTTTAACACATATCAATGATTGTTGCCACCTAACGATGTGACATAAAGGCTTCTTTGGCGGCTGTCGCTGCGCTCACAATTCCCTGCATATCCGAGGGAACAATAATCTTTGTCGCCTGACCATTGGCAGCTGCAATGAAGGATTCATAGGATTTCAGGCGAAGATAGGCTTCGGAGGGAGCGGCAGCATTGATGGCCCTGATGGCTTCGGCCTGTGCTTCGGCCTGTTTAATCCGGACTGCTTTTTCTGCATCGGCGCGGATGAGCGCGGCTTCTTTTTCAGCTTCAGCCTTTTGAACGACGGCGATTTTGTTGGCTTCGGCATTGAGCTGTGCTGCTTCTTTCGCGGCCTCGGCGCGGAGGACCTGAACGGATTTTTCCTTTTCGGCATCGAGGATTGCGGATGCCTTTTCGGCCTCGGCGCGGATGATCTGTTCACGGCGCTCGCGGTCCGCCTTCATCTGTCGTTCCATCGAATCCTGAATGTCGCGGGGCGGCATGAAGTTTTTGACTTCGACGCGGGAAACCTTGATGCCCCATTTATCGGTTGCCTTGTCGAGCTCAACCGTCATGGTCCTGTTGATGGAATCGCGGCTCCGGAGACATTCCTCAAGCTCCATGTTGCCGATGATGCCGCGGAGTGCCGAAACGGCAAGCGCATTCAGGGCATTGCCGACATTCTGGACGCCATAGGTGTATTTCTGGGCATCGAAAACATTGAAGAACATGAAGGAGTCTGCGGTAATGGAAACGTTATCCTTCGTAATGACAGTCTGAGGCGGAACGTCATAAGTCAGTTCCCGCATGGGCACCTTATTGCGAACCTTGTCAATGACGGGCACAAAAAACTTCAGGCCGCTGCTTTCAACCCCACGGAAAGAACCGAGCCGTTCGATGACCCAAACTTCAGACTGAGGAATGATTTTGAAGCCGGAAATAAAAATGATTGCACCAACGACGACAACCACCAAAACCAAAGCAATAAGAAAATCCATACAAAACTCCTTAAAAATGCACATGCACCCTTGCATGATTTTTATGTATATATATCAATTATCTATTCACAATGAAACATAAATTAAAGCTCTGTTTAACGAGTGTGGATATTTTTTCACAGATAACTTCCATCCTAGCTTAGAGCTTAGAGTTTGGAGAATGGATTAACCACTCAAAACTCAAAACTCAAAGTTCAGAGCAATAAAATGATTTATCTATCGGAACAAGTCACATCCACGGTAGTTAAACATAGCCGAAATGAATCGGCTCACGGAGAACATCGATCCCCATCATTACGCGCAAAGGTCAGTTCCCCAATGCATGCATTTTTCCACTAAAACCGATGGGGCACCACCATACCCACGTGGATTGCTCGCAGCCAATCTCAAAGATGCTGCGTATGGCGGACCGATCCGCCATAGCAGCATTTTAAAGGCCGTATGCGCAGCATAGGCCGAATACGGCAGCGCATGGCCATGCCAAAGCGCCGCCCCCTACATTCACCAAATCATCATCTGAACAATTTGTTTCATTATCAGGCACGTAGAAGCTTGCATGTAGTTTTTTTTCTGATAAATTACGGTCGCCTTTTGTCGGGCAGAAAATATTGCTTAAAAAAAACGCTTAAAGAACATGAACTTTCGACACAAACCGCATCTAATTTCCATTATTTTTCTGGCCTTCATTTATAACTCCTGCGCGAACGACAGCAGAACGATGCCTGATTTTTGGGCAGAAATTGATCCGGAATCACAGGATCCCGGCCAATCAGGCCCTGGGACGCAAGATCCACCTGGTGATCCGGAAGATCCGGCAAAAGATCCCCAACCAGAGTGTACCGAGAGCGTTTGTGTGGATGAAACGACCCTCAGGGAATGTATTGAAGGCAAGATCGTCGAGAAGGATTGTTCTGAAAACGACGGGGTTTGTCAGGATAACGCCTGCCAGGATCGAGAGAATCCCCCGGAAACGTGCACCGAAAGCTACTGTATCTCCGAAGAGACGCTCGTACTTTGTAATGAAGGTGTGCCTCAGGAAGTCGATTGTTCTCTCCTGGACAAAGTGTGTAAGAATGATGCGTGTGAAGACAAAACAGAGCCGGTGCCAGGCGACAATGCGTGTAAAAAATCAGAATGTGCAAATGATTTGACACTCAAGCAGTGCACGGATGGTCAGTTTACCCTGTTTGACTGCAGTGCAGATGGCAGGTTGTGTGCCGAAGGCACATGTGTCACCCCACCATCCACCGAGATTACATGCAAAGAATCGACGTGTTCCGAAGACGGAACGACGCTCAAGCTGTGTATGGATGGTTTGGAACTTACGGTAGACTGCAGCGAGACGGAGCGCATCTGCAAAGACGGAACATGTGCCGAACCTCCGACGGCCTGTGTCGAAGAAGACGCCGCCTGTGATGGAAACACGCTGAAGTTATGTGTAGGTGGTTTTATTCAGGTGATAGACTGCGAGGGTGAGAACAAGAACTGCAACCCCTCTACACTGACATGCGAATACGAGTGTGATGAGAACACGCCGGCGGTTTGCCTGACATCTTCCAAGAGGGAGTTTTGCGGCGATCACAGGATCAAGACGGAAGATTGTGGTGAGAACATGATTTGTACCCATGGTTCTTGCATTCCCAATCCATGTGCGTCATGCCGCAACGATCAGGTTTGCATTGGTGGGGAATGCAAGGACTCAGCACCGGATTCGCTCATCGGGATTCCATGCTCTTGCGACAGTGTCGATTGTTACGATACCGTAACGGGAGCACAATTTAAAACCCTATTGACCAAAACGGCGAATCTCATCCTAGGTACTTATCTTGATAAGATTAGCGATACGGATGAAGTTGTTTTTCCAAATTTCACCTCTCCCAGCAACATTGGTTGTGAACCGCTGAAAGCAATTGTCCCCGAGGGCATGGATGTACTTTGTTTGCGGGATTCGGATGTCACATTCGCGGAATCCATGATACGATTTGTGTCTGAAGACGTGCCATCTGTTGTGGAACTGATGAATATGGGAAGCACCACCATTACCCGGTTGCTTCCAATGCTTGTCACATTGATGGAGAACGGTATTCATTTTACCTCTCCCAATGGTTATTGCATGACCGGTGCACTCGATATCAGCGGCATGATAGACCAGTCTCCAGCGAGTTATGCCGTTAATACAAATGCACTTCAAAAAGGCGGGCTGATTGATAAAGTCAATTTTGGTGATTATGCCAAAGTTCAGGAAGCCTTGGAATCGGGCAATACCTCCGCGTCAGAATACTGCCCCCAGGGAAGTGTACTGATGAATTTCAAAGTCATGAAGGAAATCGCCAAAGTGGGTCACTTTGATGTTGGTATGGTTATGTGTCTGAAGGAATGCCAGACCGATGCGGACTGCCGTGAGGGCTACAATTGCATAGAGTTACCGTCATCTGTACCAATCGAAGAGGCCGAGAAGAAAATGGTGTGTTTTGATCAAAACAATGTAGAGAAACTGTCTTTTATATTGGGGGATTTGTAGTTTATGGTGCGAACGAAATGCATTCTGGGGTTCAGAAATGCATTAAACCCACATTTGGAATCTTTAAACTTGATTATCTCATTTAATTGCACTATTATTTCGTAATAGTTGTGGCTTTAGATGGTCTTTGACCTTATTTGAAGCCTTTGAAATTTTTTTATACGACATTGTATGCCCTTTTTTCCATCTTCGAGAACCACTGAACTTATCCCAAACAGAGCCCATTCAGGGTGTTTGGGTAGATTCGATGGTTTTTTGTTGTTTGGGGAAGATTATGCCAATCGGGATGTTATCGTCCGTTAGCATTGGGTATGGAGTTTGTTTTTTCCCTTCGGGGATTTGGATACCGTTCACAAATTAAAACCTGGGCATGTCTGATGACATTCCACAAGAGAAGAAATGCCCACTTAAAAAAGGAAACAGAATGAACAACAAATTTTTCAAGATCTGCATGTTGTCAGCACTCGCGATGGCCGCAAACGCTTGCGATACGGGCGAGTACAATGATCTCGACTGCGACAACACCTATGTGTCCGAATGTTTGACAACTGACCACTATATGTTTTGCAATGGCAATAAGCTGGAAGTTGCCGCTTGCAGCAATGGTCAAATCTGCATCCAGACGGATGCCGGTCATCAGTGTGCCCCAGCCGTTGAAGATGGCTGTACCGCCAGTTCCTGTAATGGCAATGTCCTCAAACAGTGCAACAATGGCATCTCCACTGACATTGACTGCTCGCTGAGTGGCCAGATTTGCAATCCTTCCACCCTCGCCTGCGAAACGCCGACCGAGAAATGTACAGCCTCCAGTTGTGCTCCCGATGGTGTGACCCTCAATCAGTGCGACACAGCTACCGGCCAAACGACACCGATAAACTGCGGCAACAGCAATCAAGTCTGCGGTACCGATGAATCCGGCAATGCAGCATGCGTCGATGCAACCCCCGAACCCTGCACCGAAACCGTATGTGATGCCGATACCAACGTTCTCAAAGTCTGCAACATTCCCGAAGGCGCAAGCGAAGGCACCGTCGAAGAGAGAGATTGCGCAGCTGAAAGCCTGGTTTGCGGAACCGATGAAGAAGGCAAACCCGCATGCGTTGCAGCTGCCCCCGAAACCTGCACGGCAGATGCCTGCTCCGAAGACGGCAACATCCTCAAGCACTGCAAGATCGAAGGCGAAGCCACCGAAGGCGTTGTCGAAGAAGAAGACTGCACCAAGGATGCCGATGGCAATGATACCGGCAAGGTATGCGGAACTGATGAAGAAGGCAACGTAGCTTGCGTCGATGCCCCTGCCGAAACATGCACCGCTGATGCCTGCGGCGAAGATGGCAAAATCCTCAAGCACTGCAAGATCGAAGGCGATGCAACCGAAGGCGTTGTCGAAGAAGAAGACTGCTCCAAAGATGCCGATGGCAATGATACCGGCAAAGTTTGTGGAACCGATGAAGAAGGCAAAGTAGCTTGTGTAGCCGCTCCAGTCGTCGAAACCTGCACCGCTGATGCCTGCTCCGAAGACGGCAACATTCTCAAGCACTGCAAGATCGAAGGCGATGCAACCGAAGGCGTTGTCGAAGAAGAAGACTGCACCAAAGATGCCGATGGCAATGATACCGGCAAAGTTTGCGGAACCGATGAAGAAGGCAAAATAGCTTGCGTCGATGCCGTCGAAACCTGCACCGAATCCGTCTGCGACGGCAACACCCTCAAGTTCTGCAACATTCCCGAAGGCGCAAGCGAAGGTACCGTCGAACTCAAAGACTGCACCGCCGATAATGATATGATTTGCGGTAAAAATGCAGAAGAAAAAGATGCCTGTATCGCCAAGTGCGTTGCTGCTGACACCAAATGCGATGAAACAACGCAAACCCTTACCGTCTGTGACGAAACAACAGGTATTCTCACTACGACCGTTTGCTCCGACAGCAACCAAGTTTGCGGCGTTGTTGAGAATGATGCTCCTGCATGCGTAGCACCTGCACCCAATACCTGCACCGCCAATGTCTGCGATGAAGAAGGCAAACTCGTTGTCTGCACCATCGCTGCAGGTGCAACCGTTGGTACCCCCGAAGAAGCCGTGGCTTGCCAGGATAATAAAGTTTGCGGTCTGGATGCCGATAATATTTATAACTGCATCGAACCTTGCGATCCCGCAAACAATAGCTGCGAAGGCGAAGTTTTCAAACAGTGCAACGAAGAAACCCATCTCGTCGAAGATGTCGACTGCGCTGCCCAAGATCCGAAGATGGTTTGCGAAGTCATAGATAACGTTGCCGGATGTGTCGATGCTTGCACCGCTTCCGAGCCCGCATGCTCCGAAGATAATCGCTCCATCGTCTCCTGCGGCGAAGATGGTCACGAAGTTGTCGTCACATGCGATGCTGACAAAGTTTGCGGCCTCAATGACCAAGATCAGATCGACTGCATCGACAAATGCGCTCCCGCAAACGATGCTTGCTCGGATGACTTGCTCACCCTCAGCAAATGCAATGAAGAAACTGGATTGGTTGAAAAAATCGTATGCCGTCAGGATGGCGAAAATCTCACCAAACTCTCCTACTGCGATGCTACCGCTAAAGCATGCGTCGAACCGACTGATGTCGCATCGGTTGTCGGTCTCCCCTGCACCTGCGAAGGTGAAGACTGCAATGTCGTCATCACCGGTGCCGAATTCAAAGCCATCTTTAATACATCCACCAAAATGAACGAGCTTCTCGCCGGCGTTCAAGATACAGACAACATCATTGGCCCGAATTTCTATGCCACCGGCAACAAAGGCTGCGAAAGCCTCGAAGCAGTTTCCGGCATGAGCGCTGCCTGCTATCGCAATGCCACCGTCACCATTCCTGCCTCTATCCGCAACTTCCTCACGGTTAATCTTGCTAATTACTTCGATGAAGATGAAAATGCTTCTGATGGTGACAAGCAGCTTGCAGCAGCCCTCAGATATCTCGCCAATGGTGATGCCACTCATGAGCCCATCTTCTCTTCAAGCGATGACACTGTCGTCAAATTTATAGCACCTGCCACAGGTTATTGCATGTATGACGCTCTCGATATTGGTATGGAAGTTTCAAATCAGCTTCTCGGTTTGTTGCTAAATCAGACCAATCTCGATGCCCTTACCGACAAATTCAATACAGGTGATCACGAGACTGCCAAAAATGCAACCTGCCCCGAAGGCAGCGTCCTCTACACCTATGAGCTCGCCAAAAACTTCACTGGCGTCGGCAATAATACGGTCAACTTCGACCTCTGCCTCCAAGAATGCAGTGAAGCCACTGATTGCCGCGAAGGCTTCCAGTGCATGAAACTTCAGGAAGTTGGTCTCAAGAACTACACCGTCAACAAAGAAACGGATGAACGCCCAATGGTCTGCTTCTCCAATGATGCTCACCAGTACTTCATTGATATGAAAGCCAAACTGGCCGTCATCAAGAGCATGCTTCCTAAACTGTAATTAAACAGCTTAGGACTCACCCCTTAAAACCGGCGTTCATCGAACGTCGGTTTTTTTTTGGCAACGATTCAGGCTATCTTCAACCAGCGTGGATATGCTTTGTTCAAAAGACGACGTCATTCTACTGCCTTGAACTTAGAACTTTGAACTTTGAGCTCTAACTCGCTCAAAGTTCCAAGTTCCAAGCCTGAATGGGACTCTTAGACGGTCAAAATATCCGCACCTATTAAACAGTTTTTTTGTGTCCATCACAAAAGATTCTCTCAAACCAACACGCATAAAAAAAATCCGGCATTCGGCGAATGTCGGACTTTTGTATTTCTTGTGTGTGTACTCTTGCTGATTTATTTACCAGATTCTCTGCTAAAGCTATGCACGAACCTTATCAAAAACGATACCGCACTCCTTCATAAAGCAGACAACAACCATCATCTTTCCAATCTCGGCATTTAATTTCTCTACACTATCATCCAGTTTGCCGCTCAGTTCGAACCATTCCTCAGAAGTTTCAACCACAATCGTCATGCGATTTCCCATTAGTCGCACTTCTAAATTAGTCACTGGTAAATTATTATATAATTTGATCATGGCATCGACAAATTGAGGCGACTCAATCGTACTGACAGACTCTAAACTGCCATATCTATTATAATAACAATCGATACCGGAAAACTCCATCAGCGGAGATATATTACGGACATATCTGACATTCGATGACATTTGTTTTAAAGTGGTTTCATAAACCTGTCCACGAAAGACATTTCTTGTCGTCGAATTTTTTCCACCAGAATTATAATCCAGAGCAATGTCCTTAAAAGTAAACCGAACCCCTTTATAGAGACCATCGATCAGATCATCCACCTTCGAACGATTCCACTGCTCTGTGGTTAAATTCAGGAGATTGAGATCTTCACCCAATACAATATTCGGCTGGTAAGACTTGAGATAAATATTCTTCTTGAGTATCGCCTCTACATAGTAGGTCTTGAACAACTCCTTTGCACGGTTTCCGGCTTTTGAAGACACAACCGCCCCAATGACAATACCGACGATTGCAATCAATGCAAATCCGAGCCAAACCGTAACGAAAAAGAACATGATTACAAATATAATAATCATGCCGCAACCGAGACTCTCACGGGATTGATACTTCTCTATCTCTTCTGCAACCCATCCTGCATCGCTCACCTGCATGCCTGTATAATTATAATCATAATTATCGGGCGTGTAAGGAGGCACAAGATTGTTCATTGTAGAACGATAACCAGTCTCATAATCATCCGTATAGGAAGAACGCCTGCCAGAATATTCCTCAAACCACTTGGATTCGAAATTTTGTTCGGCAAATAAACCGAACTCAATGGAATTTGATTCCGAAGATTCTCCTGTTTTATTTGTATAATTTGAAAGATAATGTTTCTCCGAAGCAGAATTATCAAAATAGACTTCATTATCATCATCTGAGTCATCCGATTGATATGCATCTACTGAAACATCGCCACCGGATGCGACAGGAACAAGATCTTTCAGGGTTTGCTCAGGTTGATCATGAACATCCGAGTCTAATGCAGATGAGAAATCCTCGGGGCTTTTCACTTTTTTAAATGAATCATCCTCTTGACTTTCTTTTATCGACTGTTTTGCATCCTGCTGAGACAATGTCGAATACCCTGAATCTGACATCACATCATCCGAATTGTCGCCCATACGGGATGTGTTTTTTTCTTTATTTGTAGTATCCTCACGGGTTGAGAAACCGGATAAAAACTCCGATTGATAATCGCGGTTGCCGTAATCCCCTAAAAGATCTGATCCCAGCGTTCCAAATGATATCTCCGCATTAGATTTGCTCAGAGAATGATCCAAAGAATGACTTAGATCCACAGAACTACTGTCGGATGCTAAAATGCTTTTTAATGGATCCGATATTCCCGAAGCCCCCAAATTATCTTTTTGGCTATGAAGATCTTTAAATATATCAGAGCCGGAAAGCGAGCTCTGCATGTTATCTGGTTGTGCACTCTCAAATGAACTGCCTGATGAGCCCAGAACATCATCCATCCCATGATGCATATCCAATCCAGAGAACGAACTTCCATTTTCCAGGATATCACGATGATCATCCAATCCACTCAAAGAAGAAGCCATCGAATCAAGTGGACTGGAAATCGAAAATGAATCGCCAGCTAATGACGAATCCCCACCAAACAAATCATTACCTGGCTTATCCCAACTGCTGTTAATTAAATCAAAATCACTTTTCTTATCCATTGCTGATATCCCCCTGTTGAATATTTACTAATTTGCAGAAGTAAAGATAAACGGGAACTCGACGACACAAATACCACCATCAGGTTTATCAAAGCGTAATCTTCGTACAGTCTGTGTCAAACAGGATTCAACCTTGTTATTGTTCATCGTCGATGATTTGATCGAAGCATCGGTGACCTTACCATCGAGTCCAATTTTCCAAAAGACGATAATCTTACCCGAAAGTTCCGGATTGGCCAGCAATTGCTGTTCATAACAGTTGCGCAGGGCATTGGCGCGTTTTTGCACGACGTCACGAATATTGGATTCCTTACAGAAAGCCCCTTGTTTTGGGGGATCCATGGCGAGTTTTGTTTTTTGTTTTACGCCGGATTTCTTAGGGCCGGAGACTTTCGCAGATCCACCACCTTTGCCGCCACCGCCGCCAATACTGCCGATGCCAGATCCATAACCGCCGCCGCCACCACCGCCACCGGCAATGCCAATTCCAGAAAGGCCTGCTCCAAATCCAGCGCCCGTACCAAAAGCATCCCCTTCGGCAGTCTCTGGCATAAAATCGAGCGCATCCCCCAGACCGGCACTCGATCCAAACAGACTCTCCATGTCATGAAGTTTGGCCCCACCCAATGCAGCCTGAATACCAACCGGTTTATCGACTTTGTTTAAGTTTGCAATCTGGTTATTTGTATCATCGATCTTGGGACGGTCCATATCTTTCATAGAATCGTCAATAATCATATTATCGACATCTTCAATGACAGGAACTTCTTCTTCCTTCTCTTCCTGTTCATGCTCCTGCACTTCACTGATGAGCTCCACCCAGCGTGTATCCATTCCAAGATACTTGGTTTTCTCGATGGGGTCAGCCTTCCAGCTGGCAAACAGTATGAGCGCCGAGTGCAAAGCAAAACTCAACACCAACATGCGGGCAACAGGACTCTCGAGCGCCTCTGTCAACGATATGACGCCCATCCCAGCCAAAGGCGGAACTTCGGCTGATTTGTAGAAAATGGCGATATCCAAACCGGGGGATAAATTCGCAATCACCCAGTCATCGTCACCGAATTCGTATGTCTCAACGCCATCTGTCGTTGATTTGGGATCGCGGTTTTCTCCAACTGCCCAGGTTTTACCATTCACAGAAAGCGATGCGACCATCCCCTTTTTCAAGTTCAGCTTTCCATGATCAAAAATGGTAAACGAATTCGTATAATCATCCAACTTGACTACGAAATCACAATTTTCATGATTTCCGATGGTAATCTTCGAATTCTGTACGTTCTTTTCCGACAGCACCTGCTGATGGAATAACATCGCTGCGTAGAGTTGCTTTTTCATGGTCGTCAAATACTGCCTAATATCCTTCATTCATCCATGCATACAAATGAGCATGCCTTGGTATCTTAGCATGTGACTTTATAGGGTTAAACCTCTTTTTTGCCCCATCGGACAAGAATTCACATCCGTATTCCCCCCGTAACCACCATGTCGTTGAGATTATAGATCCATGCGTCGGCGTATTTGTACATACATGTACAAATAGCCGACGCTCGCAGGCCGTATGCGCCACAAGGCGCATAGGCCGCGACTTCATGATATAAACTTGCGACGATAAATCCCAAACATGGCAGTTAAAAGGAATATCAACGGCATCCCATGCCAATGCGCCGAACGATATATCGATCCTGCAGAGCAATCATCCTCACTATCATCCAGCCTGAGCTGTTTTTTCAGCCAAGGGTAATGATCCGGTATCGTCGTCGAAACCGAATAACTCTCACAATTGGCATCCCCAAAAGAGACGACGGCCATCACATGCTTTTGACCATCGACATCGACAAGCAAAGGTCCGCCCGAATCCCCATTACAAGGGCCACCCTTTTCCAAATCCTGAATAATGGCGCCCTCAGGAACGCCCAATAATTCACCCATTGAATTGGTATATTCGCAAGAACCTTCTCCCAGGTAACAATATTTTCCGATAAAACCTTCCGCCCAAAGGCGCTTGTTGCTTAGACCATTGTCATCGACACCATATCCCGAAGCTTCGAAACGCGTATGATTGTTCACCATCGACAATATCACGCCAGAATCTTCGAGAATCGGAATCGGTGAAGCAACTCCGGCGGGCACATCCTTATTCAGCCAAAGCAAAGCCAGGTCATGATAGCTATATTCCTGATCATAATAATTATGAATGGAAAGACGGTTTGCTGTAAAAATATGATCATTATCGGGATCGGTGACATCTTCACCCAGAACCGCAACAATTTTTTTATCATTAAAATAGGTTGTAAAAGGGAAATTATCAGCATTGCTGACGCAATGTGCAGCCGTTAATACGACATTTTTATCGATAAGCGTTCCCGAACAATAACTCGTAACCCCACTTCGGCTCTGTATGCCAATCGCAACGACCCCGCTGTATTGTTCATCCCCGGCTGGCTGCCCATTCATAATCGCATGAGAAACAGTGCTACAATCCATGAAATCATCTTCCGAGGCACACCCAGACAGAAATAATATTCCAATCAACCCCCAAAATATTAAAATATTATTTTTCATAATTTCGATATCCTCTTTCTATATCGCTTTTACAAGCCGTTCCATAGAACGTCCCTTATACAATTATCCCTCTAAAAAACCACTTCATGGCAGCCGGCCCCCTAAAATTCACTATCCATATCCCTTGCGAGATTTTCGAACAGCGTAAACTCACCAAACCACCGAAGTTTAATGGTGCCGGTTTCACCGCTTCTCTGTTTGGCAATAATGACCTCGGAGATATGTTTTTCGGTCGAATCTTTATTGTAATAATCGTCGCGATAAATGAATGTAATGACGTCGGCATCCTGTTCAATTGCACCTGATTCACGC
>DGWW01000165.1:334-6029 GCA_002395385.1 Myxococcales bacterium UBA4248 | reverse complement strand
AAATCCATTTGTTAAAACATACAATGCTCGCGGCTGAGTAGTAACCATACACCGATTCATTCTGTATATAATCATCTAAAACACCCCAATTTAATGAGTGTATAGAGACTATGAACTTACAACTTATAGTTGGATAATCATCGATTGAGGAATATGGCTTTGGCACTTAAGACAGTCACTATCAGTTTGAAGCTTGAAGCTGAGCTCTATAAGCCTGGGATTGCCGCTCAAAGCTCAAATCAATGACATAGGGATAGACTTTGGAACAAAGCATTGCCCCTTCTGTAAACAGAGGCAAAAAAAAATGTAACAATGGCATTCTCAATGGCATTATTCATACTGAAGGAATCCACCTTCCATTGATACGAGGTGCCGTATGTTTTTCTCGGGCTTTCTCTGACATGAGTTTCTCCCCGACATAATGCTCAGCCAACCGAGGGGCGGTTCACTGCATCGATACTCCGGACGCGGATTTCATGCTGTAGTGCTGTGCATGCCAGGCACATTGGAATGCCTTTTTTTACGACGATCTAAGTCGGAAAGGGATAGGTGTGCCAAGACCGCGCGTATTTTGGGTTTGGACGGCGAGTCGGCGGGTGGGAATGGGACTAAGGTAACCCTTATGGTTACCCCGAAGTACGTACCCATAAATGCATTCCGGCTTTTTTCTCAAATAACCTTTGTCGATTATAGTGGATTTAAATAATATGCCTATTCAGATTGGAGCTATCCATTACCTCAAATACCTCTAATTCTTGATATATCCTTCATGTCCACCATCCGAACCAGAAAAAACTCGCATGAACACATCCAAACCTGAAATACAGAATACCCAGCCCAATCCTTCCGCTGGCGTTCAACCCAGCGAGCCACAAGAGTATGCATCCGATAATCATACGGACGAGCGCCCTGCCGATGAGCAAATCCATACACCACGCTCTCTACAGGAAAAAGGGTATCTCTTTATCCAGGAAATAGGCCATGGCGGCCAGGCCAAAATTTTTCAGGCCATTCGAGAAAGCGACAGAAAAATCGTCGTGATCAAGCAGCTCAACATCGGATCTGTCAAAACCTGGAAAGAATACGATCTGTTCCAGCGTGAAGCCAAGGTACTTGCATCACTTAAGGTACCGGGTGTTGCAAGGTTTTACGAAGCCATCGACTGCGTCGAAGACGATCCGCCCAGTTCCTATATCGTGCAGGAATTCATCGAAGGCGATTCACTTGCCCGATTTCTCCAATCGGGGCATCGGTTTAAGGTTACAGAGATTTACGACATCCTCATTCAGATGCTCAGGATACTGGCCAAACTGCACAGTATGACTCCACCTGTAATTCACCGTGACATCAAGCCATCGAATATCATGATCACCCCGACCTCAAAAGGCAGCTACGAAGTGACGCTCATCGATTTTGGTGCCGTCGCCAATCCACAGGTACAGAGCGGCGGATCGACGGTTGCCGGTACCTTTGGCTACATGCCGCCCGAGCAGCTCATGGGGCATCCCGAACCCGCGAGCGATATCTACGCACTCGCCATGGTTGCCATCGAACTCTTTAGCGGCAAATCGCCTGCAACGCTGCCTACCAAAGACCTAATCCCCATTTTTGAACCCTACCTGGAGCACATGCCACCTGCCCTGCTCACGATTCTGCGGCAAATGATCGCACAAAATCCGAAGGAAAGACTAAAGGACAGCCAGGAGCTGATTCAAACCTTCGAGCAATTCAAAATTGACAACTACACACTTAAAGAGATTGCAAAGGAAGACATTGACAGGAATCACTGGTTAAACGAAGCCATCAGGAAAGTGCAGTCGATTGGCGAAAGCGGCAATTTGGAGATCTGGCAAAAACTGCCCGATGCCATCCCCAGGGCTATTCCCAATATCATATATACACATTATGAAAACATGCTCAAAGCAAAACGCGAATCTGTGGCAAAAGAAAAGAATAAAGCTCATTTAGATTCTGTCCAATTCGTTCTTAAGAAAATTTTATTTATTACAATTGTAGTGATCTTAGGGCTAGGAATGGCCACAGTTTTATTGCTGATTAATTTCGGTTTTAAGACTGTATTCATCTCAATAATCTTGATTATTATTGTGATATTTAGCATTGTTTCTATCCTTTCAGACAAACCATCTTCAAAAAAAATCAACAATTTTTTAAACGAGCTTTCATCTCTTTCTCAAGCAGTCGAAAAGGTAAACTTCCTCATTCAATATGGTCGAAAAACCATTGCAACCATTGTCGATGTACAACATGTTCAGTTAAAAGATGAAAACATCTGTTTTACTGATCCTTTTTATATTTGTGGCAACCCCTCCTTTAAAATTATATATAAGTTTAATCCACCGGACGATGCAAAAGAAGAAGACCTGTTTCACGAATGTATCGTTCACTCAGTTACGGAAATTTTGTTCAAACAGGGCGATCCGCTTCCCATTCTCTACTCAGTCAGTAAAAACAAATTCCTCCCATCCGTCACGAGCATGCCTTTTCCCTTCCCACTACAAAAAAATGTCTCTCCCAGTGAATTCATCCATTCGAACTACCAAACTCAATATACCAAAGACAGCCATGATGACATGGTCATCCCAGCCACACCCAATCGTATCAGCGTTGAGCTTTTAGGTCCTTCATGGATCAACTGGGACGGCATGTCACCACCCAAAGCCAACCAATCGTATCATCGTTAGCTTTTATGTCGTCCGATAAAATGAACATGCCATGCGTATTTGCAAAGCAAATAGCATGGCACCAGAGGCCGCATCGCGAAGCGAAAGGCCGACAGGTGAGCCGTATCGCGAAGCAAAAGGCGAGAACAAAAAAAGTCGAAAAAACTTTTCAAATGCGGCGTAAACTCATAATAAATGAAAGCTTTTTATTCTCAAAAAGGGAGAAATTATGGCGACCAAAGAACAGATTACATCACACATGCTCATCGTTTGCGGACCTTCTGGAACGGGAAAATCGACACTTTTAGGACATTTGCTTTCGCACCGATCGACGTGCTGCCTGTCGCGTTCGACGACGACGCGTGCGCCGCGCGGTACGGAACAAAACGGCGTCGAATATGATTTCGTCGATGTCGAGACATTCAAAGCGAAGATCGAAGCCGACGAATTTGCAGAATATGCCAATGTTTTCGGCAATTATTACGGTACGCCGCATGAAATGATCCGAAGCACCGTCGAGGACAAAGGCATGGATGTCCTGTTTGACATCGATGTCCAGGGCGCGCGCATCATCAAGAGCAAATATCCAGGTGTGTGGTGTGTGCTGATTGCGCCGCCGTCGATGGATGTACTCGAAAAGCGCCTGCGTTCGCGCGCTACGGATGCCCCCGAAGTCATTGAACGCCGCCTGAATACTGCGCGTCATGAACTTGCCCAGACTGATTTGTTCGATTTCAGGATTGTCAATGATGATCTCGATACGGCATGTCGCGAGATTTGTGCGCTATACGACACACTGCGTCTGCGAACGTCGCGATAATTTTTTGTGAGGGGGTAAGCCCCCTACGCGGCTTTTTGCCAGAGACGTGTCACGACACGTCTCTGCGGCAAATACGCCGCTACCCCCGATGCGGGGACACCCCGCAACGCCCCGTCCTGCCATCCATTACACCAAGCGCTAACACGCTGCTATCAGAGTTCATAAAGTATGCAATTTGGCGAAGAAATGCCCGAGCTGACCTGGATTCAGCCGGGATTAATTGTTTATCAGGGATACAAAGCAAAAGTCACCCCGATGTTCGAGCAATATCTCGATGCGAAAAAGCAGAATCCGGCAGCATTGCTCTTTTTTCGCAACGGGGATTTTTACGAGACTTTTTTTAATGATGCCAAACTCTTGAGCCAGGCTTGCGATCTGATACTCACCAGCAGAAACAAAGGCAAGGAGGGCGAAGATATTCCGATGGCAGGCGTGCCATACCGAACCATCAACGAATATCTGTTCCAGCTGGTTGAACAGGGTTTTAAAGTCGCCATCTGCGACCAGCTCGAAGATCCAGCCCAGGCGGTAGGCATTGTCAAACGCGGCATTACCCAAATTGTCACTCCAGGTACACTGTGCGATGATCGCCCCGGATACGATAAAAATGCACGTTTTTTATCGGCTGTCGTATGGCACGATATTTCGCGCCTCAAAACCGTCAAAAAGGCGGAAAATGCCGGTGAAATGCCACTTTGCTCGCTGGCATCGATCGACATGTCGACGGGTTACTGCACGATGACCGAGCTTCGCACGCTGCAGGCACTGCAATCGGAATTGCTCAGATTAAATGTCCGCGAGCTGATTTCGCATCACACCGCCCAGGATGATGCGCTCGAGAATTTGCTGCATGGCATCCCCATTACCTATCGGGAACGCGAGGCCTTTGCACAGCAGACCGTGCTCGATCATTGGATGGAGGATGAAAATGAGGGCAACTATGCCTTCATGTCGAAAGAAAAGTTCCTGTCCTTTATCGATTTGATAGACCAGGCACACTTTGAAATGCCATCTCTCGTCAGTGAAGCATTTTGCGGGCTTTTGGTCTATCTGAGGGAATTGCATTTTCCACTGACGGACAATATCCAGCAAATCTATCCTTATCGCGCCGAAAGCTACATGCTGATCGACGCCGCCACTTTCCAAAATCTCGAGATTTACTCGACTTTGCGGGGAAATCAGAAAAACGGATCCTTGCTTGGAGAATTGGATGATACCGTGACGGGCCCAGGTTCACGCTTGCTGCAAAACTGGCTGGCCTATCCCCTCAAAGATCTCAGGCAAATTCGGGCGCGACATGATGCCGTCGAAGAATTACTGGGAAACTTTGAGTGCAGAGATGATTTGAGAAAGCTGCTCAAAGATACAGCAGATCTCGAGCGATTGTCCACCAAAATCGCCAATGATAAGATTGTTCCTTCCGAATTGGTGCGACTTCAAAAGACGCTGCAGATCATTCCTGCCATTATTGAACGGTGCAATGCCTGCCAGAGTGCCTATTTAAAACGTTCTGCCACTCAGCTTAATGCCCTTGAGAAATTGGCACAAACGATAGACTCGGCACTCATTCCCACGGCACCGAGCAATCTGAATGATACGAATTTTTATAAACCCGGCTATGATGCCAAACTCGATGAATACCGCGAAATCTCCGAGAATGGCCAACAATGGCTTTTGAATTACGAAGCCAGACAAAAACAAGAGACGGGCATTAACTCGCTTAAAGTCAAGTTCCAGCGCAATTTTGGTTATTTTATTGAGGTGACCAAATCGAATTTATCGCTCGTGCCCAAAACGTATGTGCGTTCTCAGACACTCGTGAATTGCGAACGTTTTTATACGCCGGAACTCAAGGAATATGAGGAAGAATTACTCAATGCCGAGACGCAGCGCAGTACACGCGAGCTGGAGCTGTTCAACGAACTCAAGCGACTGGCTGCTGCCCAAATTACACCATTAGTCAAAAACGCAAGGATTTTAGCGCACCTCGATGTTTTAGCCTGTCTTGCCCACACGGCACATCATCGCAATTATGTACGCCCCATACTCGACGATACGAGTCTGACATTTAATCTGAAGGGGGCACGCCATCCTGTCGTCGAGCGCTTTTTGCCCAAAGGTGAACGTTTTGTTCCCAATGATATCAAACTGGATGACGACGGAAGACTATTGATTATCACCGGCCCCAACATGG
>DGWW01000165.1:0-274 GCA_002395385.1 Myxococcales bacterium UBA4248 | reverse complement strand
CCCCAACATGGCCGGTAAATCGACGATCATCCGACAGGCAGCCATCATTGCGCTCATGGCACAGATGGGATCGTTCGTGCCCGCCGAATCTGCAGCCATTGGCATCGTCGACCGCATATTTTCGAGGGTTGGGGCGAGTGACAATCTGGCACTCGGACAATCGACTTTTATGGTCGAAATGACAGAGACCGCCAATATTTTGTCGAATGCGACCGATAAAAGCCTCGTCATTCTCGATGAAATTGGGCGCGGTACTTCCACCTACGATGGTCTA
>DGWW01000209.1 GCA_002395385.1 Myxococcales bacterium UBA4248 | reverse complement strand
AGCGTCCGGCAAGGACACACCGGGGGAACAGAATCGCGAGCTGACATCAACAGAGGACGCCTACACCGGGGAAGCATCCGGCAAGGACACATCGGGGGAACTGAATGAGAACTCTGCGATCGACAAGTTAAAAAACACAAATATTGTCACGTATCGTGTTGCCGATCTGACGATCGATTGTGACCTCAAATACTGCGAAGATAAGGAAAATATCGAAAAATTACTGCGTGCAACAGGACTCCAGCTTGGTCATGAAACGACCAACGTCGATCTGGCGATTTCCATAGAACGCCTCAGAAAAACGCGTTATTTTTCCAATATCTTTCAGGAACTGACTTTTGAAGGCAAAGACAGAGTCAAAGTTCATTTTCGTACCGTACCACATACGGTCATTCGAAAAGTCATCATCGAAAAAAGTGGCTCACTCTATAAATCAGAAGTCAAAAAACGTATGATATTGCGCCCGGGAGGTATTTTATACCCCAGGACTGCGATCTTGCGCGGCATGACGGTTGACGAAATCCCCAAAGAAAAACTCATTACCATGGCGCTCGAAGACCAGATCAAAAGTCTCGAACGTATCTACAGCAAAGAGGGATATTTCGACGCCGAAGTAACCATCATACCCACCGAAGTAGAACCCAATCTCGTTGACCTGCATGTCAGTGTCAACAACGCAGAAAGCTATGTACTTGGCCAAATCTATGTACGTGGGCATTCGATAAAAACTTATTCCGAAATAGAAGATACGTTCCGCTCTGGTTTCGGTTTCTTTGGAGGCGTAACCAAAGCAGAAATAGAAGATGCCGTCGAAAAAGTACTACAGGAATATCGCAAAGAAGGATACTATCAAACTAAAATTGAATTCGTTTCCCGGCGTGTTCCCAAAAAGAAAACTGTCGATGTCTTTCTCGATATCAAAGAATCTGCACAATGGGAAGTCCAGTTCGAAGGCAATGAGCTCCTGTCCAACAAAGAGCTCTCAGAATCGCTGACTTTCGAGAGTTCCGGATACGTCGATCAGAGCGAAGTTGAAGCCTCTGCCGAAGCACTCCAGCAGGCATATATTTCTGCCGGTTACTATTGGGCACAGGTCACTGGCGAGATGCTTTCAAGCTACGCCAATGGAACACATGTCATTATTTTTAAAATTAAAGAAGGTGAACGCGCAGAAATAGGCCAAATTTCTTTTGCCGGCGCTTCCGCGTTTTCTCATGATGAACTCATGGACCTCATCAGCAGCACCGAATATTCCGCTTTTGGTTCTGGTGCATACCCTCAGCGTTCGATGATTGCCGATGATGCAGCCAATATTGTCGATGCCTATCGAGAAATCGGATATCTCAATGCAGATGTCACAGGCTGGACACTTGAACCCCTCAGCCCCAATGGCCGACTCCTGCTCACATTCATTATCCATGAGGGTGAACGTTCGCACTTTGCACACCGACAAATCCGCTATACAGACCGCGAAACCTACGACCGCTTCGATGTCCTCATCGACAAACCCGAAAATGATATCTTCAGCGATTCGACCTTCAGAACAGAGCGCGCCGCCATTACAAAACAACTCCGCGCACGAGGACATGCCACCATCTCAGACCGCGTCCGCTGCACATCCTACGCTTCCGATGGCAGCATTGCGAGCACCGATACCTGCGAAATTGCCGAATTCTCCAGTGCCTGCCTGCCAGATGACCTCGTCGCCATGTGCGAATTCATCGAAACCAGAAATGGCATCATGGAACGATGTAAACGGCATTTTGATACCGAATACGGCATCGAAGGCGAACCTAAATGCGAACTGAAAAATGGCGTCACCGGCACCGAAGTCGATGTCGAATACGAAGTAACCCTTGGACCTAAATATTCTTTCGGAGACACCTTTATTCACGGCAATGTCGTGACCAGAGAGTGGGTCGTCAATCAGGATATCCCATTCAAAGCGGACGAAACCTTCGACTATAACCGGGTCATTGATGCACGAAGCCTCCTAAGACGCCGCACCATCTATTCCTCAGCATCGCTCAATGTCATCGGCGTCGACGACGATTTAACGACACAATCGGAAAGCGGCGATTCAACTTCCACCACGGAACGACCAGTTCCCATCGTCGTCACACTCGAAGAAGGAGAACGCAGATGGTTCGATTTCGCACTCGGACTGCAGTATACCGGCGGCGACTGGATTGCCACTGGCGAGGTCGAATACGTCGAAGCCAATCTCCTGGGCACGGGCTGGCAACTCTCTCTGCTGCTCATGCCTGAGGCGCGCATATTTAAAGGAAGCCAGTTCGTCCTCAATCAAAAACTCAATCAAAACTTCTTTACCCTGCTCTCTCTGACCATCCCTGTCATCCCGGCAAGCGGATTCAATATTATTTCCCAGTGGTTCTACGATCTCAGATTCATTCCCAAAACCAACAAAGAAGAACTTGGATGGCTCGTCGAACTCCAGTGGCAGCTCAGTAAAGCGTGGTTTACTGCACTCGCTTTCGAACTCGAATCCTCTTCAACGGCATCCGCTGTCGATGAAAACACGCACTACAGCGCATGCTACCCATTTACTTTCTTCTATGGGAAATGCCCATTCGACAACAACAGCGCGCTCTTCACGGTTTCTATCACGCCACGTGCCAGCTACGACGGACGCGACAATCCACTCACACCCAAATACGGAATCTTTGCTGAAACCAAAATTAAATTCGCATACGCTGACAATGTCGGATTTTATGTCAAACCGGAAGCACATGTCTCGTATGTCTACACTTTTTTGAAATATTTCACACTTGCCCTTAATATGCGTTTTGGCGTAAGTTTTCTTAAAGAAAATTCAGAACTGCCATATATTGATAGATATTTCTTAGGCGGCCTCAATATGCGTGGCTACGAAGACGAAGCACTCGGACCACGTCTCATCAATGATATTGCGCCAGCAACGGCCACCGATGAAGCTGGCGGCGGTGAAGTCTTGTTCAACTTTACAACCGAAATCCGATATCCAATATGGAACGATATTGGCCTGTATGGTGCCATTTTTGTCGATATGGGAGCACTCACCCCCTATCAGCCGACAAATTATTCACCAGGGGCATTTGCAGAGGAACTTTTTGTCAACCAAATGCGTTATACTGCAGGGATGGGATTGAGATGGCTCATTAGTGAGGCGATTCCTCCCATCGTGCTGGACTACGGGTTTATTATCAATCGTCGGCGCGGCGACCCAATCGGAGGGTTCAGTATTAATGTCGGCTATACCTTCTAAATATTGCACCTTGCGCAGGGGCATGACCCTCATGGAAATCATGATCGTCATGGTCATTATGGCCACCATTATGGCCATGGGGGCCTATGGACTCGGATTCATCGGGGCCGCAGACGTGCGCGGGGACGCCCTCAAACTCAGCTCTGCCATTCGATATACCTTCAATATGGCCGCCACTTCCAATGCCACACTCCAAATGCAGCTCAATTTCGATGAACAGACATTCATGGTCGAACACCTCGATGTCAGCGGCGGGCTCAGCACGGAAGAACTCAGCGGCGCCACTATGAAAGCCGCGACATCCGGTTCAATGTACAAAAAAGCCGATCGCGTCGATCGACTCGACGAAGAAGACTCCAAATTCGGAAAAGTAACGCGCACACCCGTCGATGAAATGTTCATCTCGGGCGATGATGCAAAACTCTCGGAGGGCGTCTATTTCATCGGACTCATGACCTCACATCATGACGAAATACAAACCGAAGGCATCGGAACAATCAACTTCTTCGCCAACGGATTTGTCGAACGCAGCGTCATCATTGTCGGCGACGAACTCGCCAAAGATGGCAGCGAAGGCGCCACCTATTATTCCATCTCACTCAACCCACTCACCGGGCAATCTTCGGTCACACCTGGTTACATGGAAATCTCATCGACTTTCTTCGAAGAAGAGGAAGATCAATAACACGCCTATTTTTTCTATACGCGCTTTTTTTTATAATGGATGCCCGGCCTATCCGCCTGCGGCGAATACGGCTCGGGTGCGCGCCTATTTGCAATACGCCGCGCAATCTTTCATTTTGGCATTTCCCCAATTATCCCACAATCCTCTTTGTACAGACGTTCCACGGAACGTCCCTCCAGACACTCTCCCCATGAAACGCATCACACCCAAGGGCTTTACATTACTCGAACTGATGATCGCGATTTTCATTCTCGCATTGTCAGTGACGATCCTGTTGGGAACGCAGAACACTTCCATGCGCATGATGGGATATGCCAATAACACTGCGGTCGTGACCATGCTCACGAGAGCAAAAATGCAGGACATCGAATACGAAGTGCAGCGACAGATTGCAGACGAAGGCATCAAAGAGGATTATGTCGAAACCATCGATGGCGATTTCAGTGATGAAGGCTACGATGACATTTACTGGTCCGCACTCATTCAATCCATCGAACTCTCGGACGATGCTGCCAACAATTTCGTCGAAAGCGTCACCAACCAGATCTATGGCACTGGAGATGAAGACGGCACATTGAGCGGCAATACGACAATCACACAATTTCTTCCCATGATGGTCAGCTTCCTGCCAACCATCATTAACCAGCTCGGACAGCGCATTCGAAAAATCACCCTCACGACGACTTGGGATTATCTCGGTGTCGAACAAACACTGACGGTTTCGCAGTTCGTCGTCGTCCTCGAAGTCGACGCAGCCTCCGGAGCAAGCGGATCCTCGGTCACCAATACTGGCAAAGATGCCGAAGAAACACCTGATGATACAAATTCCGATTCCAAATCCAAAAATTCAGGTTCCAAATCGGGCAGTAAAAATAATTCCGGAAAATCACCCGAAAAAATCAGCGGAAAAGCCAGATCGCTCAAGCCACAGGCCAGCCTCAATTTAGATCGAATCTATCCCCCACATGCCCTCATCGGCCGCTATCGCACGGGAGGCTCCAATGGCTAAAATGAATCACTTTCAAAATGCCATGGGGGGAGCGGCGTATGACCATACGGTCATAGACGCGCGGGGGGAAAACGAGGTATTGCCACGCAATGCCGAAGTTCCCCCCGTCCCCAAAATAACCACTCCCATTTGCAAAGATGTTCCATCGAACCTCTCCCGGACGTCGTCGGCACAAATGCCATCCAATGCACCAGGGCTTGCCCGCTGCGGTATGACACTCATCGAAATTATGATCGTGCTGACGCTGCTCGTTGCAGTCATGGCTTTCAGCTGGGGATCATACGGTGTCGCCATCAATGCACAGGAACGCATGCAGGACATCAACGAAAGACTCCATGGCGTCGAACAGGCCGTCAACCGCATCGTGCGCGATATGTCCACGGCTTTTATCACTACGCACGGAGATGATGATTCACAAACAGAAATCCGCTATAAAACAGGTTTTTTGGGAGACGATGAACGCGTCGACTTTACAAGCATGGGATATGTTCGCATGTTCCGGGATGAAAAAGTCGGCGACCAAAGCGAAATTTCATACTTCCTCAAGGAAATGCGCAACGAGGACGGCGATTTTGAAACCTATCTCGTAAGACGGGAACAGGCACCCATCAACGACGATTTCACCCAGGGTGGCACGATTCTGCCACTTCTCGACCATGTCGAAAGCTTCCGGCTGCAGTACTGGGACAGCGAAAAAGCTGACATCAGCGTCGGAGATGACGGATGGGTCGATGAATGGGATACCGAAAAAGAAGAATTTAAAGGAAGACTGCCAAGCCGCGTTAAAATCGAAATCGAAATTGAAGATCCTCTCGGCGGCGAAGACCCTATGCTCATCACCACTCAGGCACAAATACATCTCACCAAAGCACTGGATTTCTAGATAGCTTCTCCCCCCCTTATGTACAGACGTTCCATGGAACGTCTCTTGTCTCTTATTTCTCTCATTCCCCTCTGATCATGCAAGAAACCCGAACACGAAAAATAGCCAAAAAATGCGCCGCCTTCTGGAACGGGCTCAATGGCGATCTCTTTCGTACAGGACGCAGCAAGCGCGACAAGGGCGTCGCATTGCTGCTCGTGCTGACGTACATTGCCGTCATGACCTCGACGGTCGTCTCGGGGTTCATGAACAGCCAGGTCAGCTACGCCATTTCGAGCAACGTCCGGGATGACCTCAAAGCCTACTATAAAGCCAAAAGCGCACTCAACCTCGGTCGGCTCATGCTCACCTATCAGTACGAGCTCGAACAGGATGAATTTTTCGGGCAGCGCCTAAAAAAATCGAACTTCCAGCTTTACCAAATCATGGATCTGCTCATGGAGCCGTTCAAAAGCGGCATCATCAGCGTCGATGTTCCCAATGCGGACAAAACCATTGCGAGCTTTAACCTGCATGACGCAGGTGTCGATGCCATGGGCGATGACACGGGCGACTATCACGTCCACGTCTTTCCCGAAGAAGGCAGAATTAACGTCAATAAATTCAGCTCCGGGGCTAAACAAAAAGACCTCTACGAACTCTGCATGATGATTGCAAGCCCGGAGTACGACGAACTCTTCAATGCACGCTCTTCCAAAGGAAACAAGCTCTCCCGCATGGAGCTGCTCTCTGCCATCATCGACTGGGTCGATAAAGACAGCGAAAAATCATTCATTAATAATGAATGCGTACTCGAAGAATCGAGCGGCGATGAATCGAACCTCTACGTCGATCAGCGAAAGAAATATCAGGTTAAAAATGCCAAACTGACAACCCTCAACGAACTCTATGAAATTGCCGGGTTCGGCGACGATATCATGGAGGCTTTTGGCGATACTCTCACCGTTTACCCAGTCGAAAAAATCAATGTCAATCTGGCGTCAGCCAAAGTACTCTATTCTGCTCTGTGCAATGCCGTCGAGACAGACCAGAAAGACAACAAAATCTGGGCATGCGCCGATCCAACCGTCGGAACGCAAATCTTTGCACTGTCTATGGCACTCGAAGGTTATCAGCAATTCGTCTCCAACCCCATGAACCTGCTTTACCTCTATACCGTCGAAAACGAAACATCCGTCATCCCGGGCGTCGTCCCCAACGGAACCGTTGTTCCTTTCCGCAATGTCGCTGAATTCAACAAGGTTTTGCAGGCCATGATCACTGACTCTGAACAGCTTCCCAAATTCCTGCTCTACTCACCAACGGCATATCTCATGTTCGGAGATAAAATTTTAACCATGACAACCGCTGGATTGGGACTTTCAAACTTGACGTTTAACACCACTGAATTATACCAGAATATTACAACCGCCAGCCCAAGGGTTTTCCGGGTCGTTGCGGTCGGTGAATATGGCGGTACCAAAAGAACACTGACAACTGTAATGGATTTTAACACCACGGGCGGCCAATACCTCTATTGGCGCGAATACTAACGCGGAACGCTAGCAATACATGTCACATACAACTCTCGGCATCGATATAAAATCCCATGCAATCAACTACGCTCTGTGTAGTTTTGCAAGCAATGCTCAAAGCCCTGATATTCGGGAAACAGGCACTATCGAAGTATTGCCCACAGACACATCTGACGGTTTGTCCGAAGCCTTCGAATCTTTGAGTCACAAACTCGAACAATTCAAAGGACTGCAAATCGACAACATCGGCCTGTCTCTTGACCCGACGCTCGCTCTCTATGCGCATCGGTCATTCCCCTTCAATGACCCCAAAAGTATCGAAAAAATCCTTCCACAGGACTTAAATGATATTTGGAACTTCGATAATACCTCACAGATAGCTTTCCAAATCGGAGAAAAAATCAAACTCTCGTCGGAAAATGGGGAAGCTGACGAAGAGGTCTACGATGTCCTCGCACTCAATTATCCTTACGATAAATTGGCGACATTGCTGGACTATTTTAAAAATTCGCGCATCGACCCACACCTGGCTATCCCCGCAACCGATGCACTCCCATACGCAATGGGTACCCTGATTGTACCCCCTCAGGAAGCATGGGCTCTGCTCGACATCGGAGAGAATTACACCATCATTGCACTCGGAACGAATGACAAAATTCAGTTCACACGCGCAATTAAAGTCGGCAGTGTGAATATTGATGAAGCAATTGCTGCCACTTTCAATATTTCTATCGAGGAAGCCCGCGCCATGAAAGAAGAAACGGGCTTCATTGCCGTCGCACAACAGGAAAACGCCGACTATCAACAGTATGTGCAGCAACATCGCATTGAACCATGGGATGTCGACCCCATCGCACTGTCAAAAGCATGCAACGCAGGTTTGCAATTGCTCATCACCGCTTTACAGCAATCCGTCGTCAATTTCTCATCCAAATTTCATATCGAACCCGAATGCATCTATCTCTCTGGAGGCGGCGCAAAACTCTGCGGCATAGACAACTGGCTTTCTAAACTCTCTGGGGTTCCCTGCTACCTCGGATTGCCCATACGAAAAGAACTTATTGCCACCAATCCACATGCCAAATCGGTTGCCATGGATATCAGCGCAGCTGCGGTTGCTGCCGCTGCAAACGCAAATGCCGACGGCAATTGCCCGCTCAATCTCAGAAAGGGAGCGCTCGTTCACAAAGGAAGCCTCGCCTTTATTCAGGACAATAAATGGCTCTTTGCTTCACTCATCGTCGCACTCATTATCGCACTCATTTTCATGACTTCCATGAGAGCAAAAACGGTAAAAACCGAACACGACAAAATTAAACAGGCACTCGAACAGACCACCAAAGAACTCTTTGGCAAAAAAATTCTCAACCAACAACAAATCACCAGGGAATTCGAAGATAGCGAAGGTTATGATTTCTTGCCCGTTAGAACCGCTTTTACACACTTCGAATGGATTTCCAACAACGTCAATGACAACCTCGCCGATATTGAAATGGATTTAAGCGGACTCGATATCGACACCCAAAGAAAAATCGTTACAATCAAAGGTGAAGTTGCTGGCGACGATGGTCTGCCACGTTTTATGCAGCTGCTCGAACAATACGAATGTTTTCCAAACGAAATTCAGGAACCCAAAACGACAAAAATCAAAGAAAAAACTTCTTTTACCCTCCGAGTAGAAGCCAATCACTGCGCAATGGGAGGTGAAAGTGAATAAACCTGCTTTTTTACCCAAAAAACCAGAGGCAATCGAAAATGCACAGGCAGCGCTCTCCGAAAAGTGGAATGCTTTACAACCAAGAGAACGCCTCATGCTCGCTGTCCTGCCATTTGTACTGAGCTTATTTTTCGGTGGATTCTTCTTCTATAAAATCAATCAAAATATCGAAAAACAAATACTCGAAACCGAAAAATACAGAGCAGCTCTCAATTACATCACTGACAATCAGCTCCAATACCAAAAAAATAAAGCTAAAAAAGAAGCAATGCGCCAAAAACTCATTGACGCAGACACAAAAATCGTCAGTAAACTCACCAACATGGCTTCAAACCTCGGGTTCGATGTCACAGTCACCCCAAAAGACCCCAAAAAAATCTCAGATGATTCTGGCGTCGAAGAACAGGAAATCGAAGTCACACTCAAAAACGTCGATTACTCGAAGTTTCTTGAATACATCATTCAAATTCATCAGCTCGAAACGCCTATCTATATGCGGCATCTCAATATGAACCGCACGAGTAATAACAGTACTTCCGACACCAAAATGACAGTCTCCATTACTCTCATGTCATACCGACTCAAGGAACCAAATGCTGCGTAAACTCCTTATTGCCGTCGGGATATCCCTGCTCTTCACCATTTTCCTTGTTGCGGCCATCTTCTTTACACTTCCTACCGATTCGATTCGACATCTGCTCGAAAAAAATATCGAAAAGGCCCTCAAATATGAACAGGGAATCGAAATCGCTGATATCTCTATCAGCCCCCTGCTCAATATCACAGCTAAAAACTTCCAAATGACACCTCGTGTTCATGAAGAAATAAGCGAAAATCTCGCAACTGCCGGCGGCGATTTTGATGGCTTTTATTGTCCACCCTATGTCGAAGAACAAACCGTTACAATCGATGAAGTCTTTGTAAATCCAAGCATTTTTAAAATTGCTCGAAAAAAACCTGAAGGCAAATTTAATCTAAAAATACAGAACGGTACTATCAGCGGAGAAATCCGAAGTGTCGATAAATCTCTGGAACTCATTACAAACGGCGAATCCATTCAACTCGAGACCTTTACACTCCTGTCTAACTTCACCAAAGCAAAAATCTATGGCGAACTCAGCTTTGACATGCGTGCTGTCCTGGATGCCGAAAACCAAAAGAAAAATGCCAACCAACTGCAGGAACTCAGAGCACACCTGACATCTTCAGCAACAGCGATGTGCCCAAAACGCATTAAACTCAATATCAGCAGCATGCCGTTTATCGAAATGCCTTTCACGGTCTTTGGCGATATCGAAGCTGTCATCGAACTCCAAAAAGACAAACTCATTATCGAAGAACTTACATCCACCGGACCTGACATCAAATTGGATGTCAAAGGGGATGTCATGCTCAAAAGCGATAAGAATCCCAACCCAAGACTCAATATTACCGCCACCATCCTCCCATCGCAAAGTTGGATCGACAATAACAATATGAATGCCATCTATAAAATTTGCGAAAAACACGACGATGGCTCCATCGAACTTAAATTGAATGGCTCATCTAAACGTCTCAAACATGACTGCGGAACGCCAATCCCCGAACCTGAGTCCGAAGTGCCCCCTGCTGACAATTCCGACAACAGCGACAATAAAGCCGATAACAGCGATAATAAAGATAAACCTGAAAAACAATCGGATAAACCCGAGAAAACCACCGAAGAGAAAGCGATTCCTGAACCCACACCTAAACAAGCAGCTGAAAACGCCAATGTAGGTGAAAAAAAAAATCGCCCAAGAGAGCTAAATAAAAACTTAGGACGTGACATGCTCCCAATGGATTCTCGAACAGAAAGGAGTATTCATTCGGACAGAAAGATGCGCGGAATGTCCGAAAGAGAGCATACACGACCTGCGAGACTCACACCACAGCATGCCAGACCTGAACTCAATGAGCTCGACAATAAACTTAACGAAACAATGATGCGCGATAGGAAGCGTAGACCGCGCGATCGGGAACGCTTGAATGCCGATGAGCGAACGCTTATGCGCGAATAACACTACGAATTATTAATTATCAATTATCAATTATCAATTATCAATTATCAATTATCATTTCAGCCGCCTATTCCGGCTGCGCCTCCATACGGCTTGCCGGCGCCGCTATTGGCTTTCTGCCAATACGCTGCGCCTTTTCTTTATGACTCATTCACTCAACAAGGTAGCATCATCATCATGAATCAAAACACACGCATCTTTATTGCCGGTCACCGTGGGCTCGTCGGCGGCGCCATCTATCGTAACTTGCAAAAACGTGGGTTTAATAACCTTATCGTCAAGACCCATGCCGAACTCGACCTCGAAGATGCTGCCCAAGTAAATGATTTCTTTAAACAAGAGCGCCCCGAATCCGTCATCCTGGCAGCAGCCAAAGTCGGTGGTATCCATGCCAATTCGACCTTTCCTGCAGACTTTATTCTCAAAAATATCGCGATACAGTCTGCGGTAATCAACGCAGCTCTCAACTATGATGTCGATAGATTTCTCTTTTTGGGTTCCAGCTGCATCTACCCCCGTGAATGCCCTCAGCCCATCAAAGAATCCTATCTTTTAACTTCGCCACTCGAATCCACCAATGAACCCTATGCCATCGCAAAAATTGCCGGCCTCAAAATGTGCGAAGCCATTAATCGCCAATATGGCAAACATTATCTTGCGGTCATGCCGACGAATCTTTATGGCCCCGGCGATAACTACAATCTCGTGACTTCACACGTCATCCCCGCTGTCATGCGCAAAATTCACGAAGCCAAAATCAACAATGCGCCCTCTGTCATGCTTTGGGGAACAGGAACACCCAGACGAGAATTTCTATATGTCGATGATATGGCCGATGCATGCGTCTATTTGCTCACTCAAACCAATGAATGCGGCCTCACCAACATCGGTACGGGTACCGACATCACCATTCAGGAACTCGCCCTCGCTATTGCCAAAGCCGTCGGCTATGCAGGAAATATCGAGTTCGATCATATACATCCCGATGGCACACCGCAAAAATTGCTCGATGTATCCAAATTGCATAACCTCGGCTGGCAAGCCAAAGTTTCACTCGAAGATGGTCTAAAACGTACCTACGAAGCCTTCTTAAAAGGCGAAAATAGAATGTAATCAATTGTCAATTGTCAATTGTCAATATTGAGTTCTCTACAAGCACTTCCCCCGGATACAAGTGGCTGTCAGATGATTCCTGGTTGTGAAAAAATGATTATTTCTTCACAACGACCGTCAGCATCACGAGATCTTCCGTGCCGGTATTGATGATGGTGTGTTCGGAACCTTGCGGGCAGATATGCATGACCCCCGGTTCCAATAATTCTTCATTGCCATTGCAAATGGCTTTGCCCGTTCCGGCGATGATGTAATTGATATCGTCACCGGATGACTGTGTGTGCATGCCAATGCTTCCACCTGGATGAATCGTCGTCGGAATGATGCGGTAATGCTCGTCGTTGAACATGCGCACGGTCATCGTTCCTGTGCCTTCGTTCATACCGGGAATCGTGATTGGATCTATTGTATTAAAATCAATGCGCATATTCTTTTGCCTTGCGAGAATGTGGTTAATGATCAATCTAACAGATGCACCTGAATATGTGGTTTTGGATTGTCATGGGTTAGGTCTCCTGTGTTATAAAACAAGACCAACTTTATTTAATTTTATTACCCCAATTGGCAATATTGTTTTCAATGTATTTACGTACACGATCAAATCCGATTTGATTTTTAATCATGCTGTCATGATATCTGGGCTGCCATGCAAATGGGATGTGATGCGTATTGGCATATTGTTTTATTGCCCCCTTAAATCGTCCGATGATTAACCCCAATGAACCGCGTTTTGGGGCAATGGACGACATAAACGATGATTTTGGATTATTGGGATTATTGGGATTTACGATATTTACGTCATTTACGATATTTACGTCATTTACGTCATTTACGTCATTTATGTCATTTACGTCATTTATGGTAGTAGAGACGTGTCGCGACACGTCTCTACTGTTATCGATTGATAAACCGTTATCGTTTAAACCGTTATCGTTTAAACCGTTATCGTTTAAACCGTTATCGTTCATACCGGGATCGTTCATACCGGGATCGTTTAAATAATCCCATGTCCGACCGCGAACGTCAATCATGATAATCAAATGAATATGATCCGGCATCACGACCCACGTTGGGATATATGCGTACGGATAATGTTCCATAATTTTTGGTATTTCATTATCCACGAATTGTCCCAATTTTGATAAATGCATTTGATTATCACCCGTTTTGGGATTTCGATTGATTTCACCAAATGCATGTTGCCGATTTTTGACCACAATGGTGATAAAATATATACCTTCGCAATATTCCCACCAATCCGCGCGCGATGATGGAATTCTATATTTTTCATGATATAAATCCGGATCAAACGGCATTGGCACCTCAATCAACAAACCGACGCGTATTCGCTTTGCGAATAGCGGCGGTGGCCGGCCCGTATTGCCGAAGGCAATAGGGACGACGCGTGTGGCATATCGGCAAAGCCGATAGCCAGCGCACAAAAATAAAATATACAAAGATCAAAGTAAAGACGTGTCGTGACACGTCTCTGGTGTCTCTGGTATAGTCGTGTAGTGACACGTCTCTGGTAAAGCCGTGTCGTGACACGTCTCTGGTAAAGACGTGTCGTGACACGTCTCTGGTAAAGCCGCGTCGTGACACGTCTCTGGTAAAGCCGCGTCGTGACACGTCTCTGGTAAAACCGCGTCGTGACACGTCTCTGGTAAAGACGTGTCGTGACACGTCTCTGGTGTCTCTGGTATAGTCGTGTCGTGACACGTCTCTGGTGTCTCTGGTAAAGACGTGTCGTGACACGTCTCTGGTGTCTCTGGTAGTGTCTCTGGTAAAGCCGTGTCGTGACACGTCTCTGGTAAAGCCGCGTCGTGACACGTCTCTGGTAAAGACGTGTCGTGACACGTCTCTGGTAAAGTCGTGTCGTAACACATCTCTGGTAAAGACGTGTCGTGACACGTCTCAGGTAAAGACGTGTCGTGACACGTCTCTGGTAAAGCCGTGGCGTGACACGTCTCTGGTAAAGACGCGTCGTGACACGTCTCTGATCTATCTATCCTACAGCTTCCTCACATCACAAAATACATCAAACAGCCCCTGCACGCTCGACAGCAAAGCCAGGCGGTTGAGGCGGACGGCTTCGTTTTCGGCATTGACGAGGACGGCGTCGAAGAAGGCGTCGGCAGGTGCACGCAGTGTTTCGAGCTTGGAGAGTGCCGAATCGTAATCTTTGGCGGCCATGGCGTCGCGGTAAGCCGCAGAAACGCTCGTGATTGCATCGTAGAATGCGTTTTCGGATTTATCCTCGAACAGCTTGGTGTCGACATCACCGGTCTTGACGTTGGCCTGGCGCACGATATTCGCCACACGCTTGAAGGTCGTGGCGAGGCTTTCGAACATCTCGCTGGCGCGATGGCGGGAGAGGGTTTCGACGCGGCCGACGATCGAGGGCACATCGGCGAGTGGTGAGACGGCCAGGACGGAATCGACGACTTCGGCAGCGTGATTTTCGAGCAGCATGAAGCGCAGGCGCGTTTTCATGAAGTCGAGAATTTGAATGCAGAGCGCAGAATCATCCGTTGTTTTGGGCTTTTCGCCGAGACGAGCTTCGGTTTCGCGGACGCAGGCGATGGCGGCTTTAACAATGGGTTCGAGATCCATTGTCTGATGGTGTTCCAGCAAAGTTCGCATGATGCCGTTGGCACATCGGCGCAGTGCGAATGGATCAGCGGCACCAGTTGGAATGCGGCCGAGCGCGAACAATGCCGTGATTGTATCGACTTTGTCGGCGATACCGGCGATGGCGCCGGTGAGCGTGGTGGCGACGGGGGCACCGGCCTGGCGTGGGCTGTAGGTTTCGCGGATGCCCGTGCAGACGTCGGCAGGCAGGCCTTCTTCGCGGCCGTAGTAATCGCCCATCATGCCTTCGACTTCGGGGAATTCATAGACGACGTTCGTCGCGAGGTCGGCTTTGCAGAAATGTGCGGTCAGGCGGACGTTTTCTTTGTTCACATCGCCATTCCAGAGATCGGCCACGGTCTGCGAGAGTTTTTCGTCGCGCAGAACTTTGTCGAATGTCGAGCCCATGCCTTCGATGTAGCGCATGTGCGTGAGTTTTTCGTTGTAATATTCGAGGTTGTGCTTGCGGTCTTCGGCATAGAAGAATTCGGCGTCTTTGAGTCGTGCGACGAGGACGCGCTCGTTGCCGCGCGCGACGACTTTGCGGTCATAGACTTCGGTGTTCGAAAGCGTGACGAAGTTCGGCATCAGGTTGCCGTTGTCATCGACGACGCTGAAATAGCGCTGGTTCGTGACCATGCTCGTGATGATGACTTCGTGCGGAATCTTGAGGAATGCAGGGTCAAATGCACCGACGATGCCGACCGGCCATTCGAGGATTTCGACGACTTCTTCGAGCAATTCGGGGTTTTCGACGAGGTGGCCGCCGACGGATTTGGCTGCGGCATGGGCTTCTTCCATCACTTTGGCGCGGCGCTCGTCAGTATCGACCAAAACTTTGGCGTCGCGCAGTTTTGCGACGTATTCGGCGGGCGATTTGACCTCGATGGCGGCCGGTGCCATAAAGCGATGGCCGTAAGTGAGCGAACCAGCTTTTACGCCTGCAAATTCGACGGGCAGAATCTCATCGCCCAGACGGCACAGAATCCAGTGCACCGGGCGCGCAAACAGCGTCGGTTCGTCTGACCAGCGCATGGGTTTGCCCCAGTGGATAGCTGCAAGACTGTCTTCGAGGATTTTGGGGAGCAGCTTGTTCGAATCGTCGCCTTTTTCGCAAACTTTGACGGCGATATACTGCATCGGTTTGCCTTTTTTGCGCTCCTGCGTGACTTCTTCGATTTGGTCTTCGCTTGCGCCCAGGCCCTTTAAAAAGCCGAGTGCGGCCGGCGTCCATTTGCCATCGGGCGTTTTGCATGCGGCTACGGCGGGGCCGACTTTGAGGGTCTCGAGGTCGCTCTGGCGCTCGGCAACGCTATCGACCAAAAGCGCAAGTCTGCGCGGTGATGCATAGGCTTTCACTTCGCCCAATTCGATTCTTGCGTCTTTGCAGCGCGAAACAAAGCCATCCTTCAAAGCGTCGATGGCCATGCCAATCTGAAGCGCGGGTAAATCCTCGCAACCCAGCTCAAATACTAACGATTTCGACATTATAACTTCCTTTATAAAAGGGCGATTTGCCCAAACGGTTTATTTAAACTCGAATTCCTCGCCACAGTCGCAGCCCAGCAGTTGTCCGCCGCAAATGGGACATCTTTCGCAGTCGCATTCCCAGTGGTGGCAATGTCCGCGCCATGCGCCGCAGTCGCCGCAGCGTTCGACATCGGCCATATCGTCGCCGCCATAGAAATCGTCGTCGGCACCCATTGGAATCCGTTGATATTCCTCGCCATCGATGATGATGGTTGCGAGACAGCCCTTGCAGTTCAGCATGTC
>DGWW01000136.1 GCA_002395385.1 Myxococcales bacterium UBA4248 | reverse complement strand
GAGCAGGAATATCTTGTCCGTCGTTGCATTACCGGGTGAAGTGCTGCAACTTGGATTGGCATGAGCTGGCACATTGGAAGATACGATTTTAGCTCTTTCTGTTGCTGTAAAAGCTGTGTTGATAAAGTTGTCGTCCGTGAAGCTTGTGCCTACAGTGTTATAAGAAGCACCATAGCCATTGAGCCATGAACGAATCGTGCTCTTTTCCCAGGTGATGGATCTATATGTCGTGTTGTAAGGTTTCGCATCGAGCACTTTTTCACTGATGAGGAGAAGTCCATCGCTCTTTCGGTCGAGAATGCGCCATGTGATCGGTTCTTTGCCGTTGCTCGTGTTGTTATCCTGCTCGTAGTGACCAAAGGTAATGATACTTCCTGTACTTGGCCATGATGTACAACTCCCTTCTTTACAATAATAATAACTCCCACATTTAATCCCACATCCAGTGCAATTATTTCGATCACTATAAGGCTTCACGGTTTGGGCATTGCAGGTAATTGTTGTAGAATCAGTAAGACTGGTAATGCGCTTGCATGCTGAATTGACGCATTCGAAGCCAGAACCGCATACGTTGCCGCAACTGCCGCAGTTAGCCGAATCGCTTCGCGAATCGACAATCACGTTGTTGCAGATCATCTGTCCCTGACCCTCGACGCATTGGTTATTCTGGCAAAGGAGTCCGTCGGCACAAGCGGCGCAAGATTCGCAGTGTCGCAAGGTGTTGAGCTGGACTCTTTGGCCGCCGCAATAGGCGGGGCCCGGGGCAACGACACAATCACCATCAACACATGTCAGACCATCGCTGCATCTGTGATAGCACGCGCCGCAATGATCGAGGTCGGTTTTGGTATTGCGGGTGACACCGCCGCAGTTGGTGTTTCCGAGGCATCTGCCGCTTATACAGTCAAGCCCATAAGCACAGGCATTGCCGCATGTACCGCAGTTGTCGATGTCGGTTTGGGTATCAGTCATAATACCATTACATTCCCGCATTCCTGTACATTCGCCATTGTCGCACTCCATCCCATTTTTGCATGTGATATCGTGATCTCCGCAATGCGACGCGGTATTGGCTTCGCATGTCGTGTTGGTGCCATTGTCGTAAAGATGGGTATCGCCGATACAGGATGTGACCTGGCATTGCCCGGATTCTGTACAAATACCGTCGCCCCAGTACGAAACGGCGGTACAATCCACGCCTCGGCAATGCTCGGCATCGTCGGGTTTGCAGGTATTGCCATCCAGATAAAATCCGATAGCGCATTCGCAGCTTCCTGCAGTCCCAGCCCAATGCGCGGCAGCGTTGCACGAACACGTATTGGTTGCCATATTATACGTTTCTTTTATCGCATCGCAGGTCACGGGGAGTTCACAGACGCTGCCAACCTGGACATAGCCATTTTCGCAGGTGCAGGCACCGGCTGCGCCGACGAAATGTTTATCATAGTCGCACGCACATGAATTCGTGGCTGCGTCGTAGATTTCGTTGTCGTTACAGGTTTTCTTAAGCTCACAGGTATTGCCGATTTGGACATAACCATTCGCACATTGACAGCTTCCTGCCGTGCCAGCCCAATGCGCAGCAGTGTTGCACGAACAGGTATTGGTGGCGCTGTTATAAGTTTCTTTGATTGTGTCACAGGTCTTCTTGAGTTCACAAGCACCGCCGATTTCTACGTAATTATTTTCGCATTTGCAGCTTCCTGCCGTCCCGGTCCAATGCGCGGCGGTATTGCACGAACAAGTATTGGTGGTGCTGTTGTAAGTTTCTTTGACAGCGTCGCAGGTTTTCTTAAGTTCACATGTACCGTCGAGCTCGACATAGCCATTTTCGCATCTGCAGGCACCGACAGAACCGACAAAATGTCTGGAATAGTCGCACGCACACGAATTCGTGGCTTCGTTGTACTTTTCGTTGCTATTGCAGGTTTTCTTAAGTTCGCATACACCGCCGATCTCTACATAATCGGTCGCGCATTGGCAGCTTCCAGCCGTGCCAGCCCAATGTGCGGCGGCGTCACACGAACATGTATTGGTGGTGCTGTTATATATTTCTTTGGTGCTGTCACAGGTCTTCTTGAGTTCACATGCGCCGCCGATTTCGACATAATCGGTTGCGCATTGGCAGCTTCCTGCCGTCCCGGTCCAATGCGCGGCGGTGTTGCACGAACATGTATTGGTAGTGCTGTTATAGGTTTCTTTTGTGCTGTCACAGGTCTTCTTAAGTTCACATGCGCCGCCGATTTCTACATAATCGGTTGCACATTCGCAGCTTCCTGCCGTGCCAGCCCAATGCGCGGCAGTATTGCACGAACACGCATTGGTGGTGCTGTCATAGATTTCTTTTGTGCTGTCGCAGGTTTTCTTAAGTTCGCAAGTACCGTCGATTTCGACGTAATTCGTCGCGCATTCGCAGCTTCCCGCCGTGCCAGCCCAATGTGCGGCGGTGTTGCACGAACATGTATTGGTGGTGCTGTTATAAGTTTCTTTTGTGCTGTCGCAGGTTTTCTTGAGTTCGCAGGCACCGCCGATTTCGACGTAATCGGTTGCACATTCGCAGCTTCCTGCAGTCCCGGTCCAATGCGCGGCAGTATTGCACGAACACGCATTGGTGGTGCTGTCATAGATTTCTTTTGTGCTGTCGCAGGTTTTCTTAGGTTCACATGCACCGTCGATTTCTACATAATTGGTAGCGCATTGGCAGCTTCCTGCCGTGCCAGCCCAATGCGCGGCAGTGTTGCACGAACATGTATTGTTGGTGCTGTTATAGGTTTCTTTTGTGCTGTCGCATGTCTTTTTGAGTTCGCAAACACTGCTGATCTCGACGTAATCGGTTGCACATTGGCAGCTTCCCGCAGTCCCAGACCAATGCGCGGCGGTGTTGCATTTGCAGGTGTTCGTGGCTTCGATGTAGATTTCCTTAGGTTCTGTACAGGTTTTGATCTTTTCGCATCCCCCCTTGATATCTACAAACCCAGGTTTGCACGCGTCGGAGCAGATCGCTTCGGTTGTATAGGAACAAATGGAATAGGCATTATTTCGGGCAGTGCAGACGTGTAGATCGACGAGGGTTCCGTCGATGCATTCCGCTTTGTCTGTCTCGTCGTCGTTGCAGACGATATCACCGGGCATGATATCGCCATCGACGCCACAATATCTCTCTTCACGGCATACATTGGGATCGCATATTGGTTTTTGGGGATCGAGTTCGGCGCAGTCTGTCCCCTCATCGAACTCGGTATCGACTTTGGCCGAACAGGTTCTTAACAGATTGCCATCGCAAACGGTCTGGCCTTTGGCGACCGAGGTATCTTTCCATGGGCAGTCCGTCGGATCGGGGGCTTTGCAGATATAACCGATTTCGGCTTCGTCACTGGCGACGCAGAACTGGCCTTTTGTCACACAGTCTTCGATGGTGTTCGTTTCGCCATCTGTACATTGGACGATGTTTTCTTCGAAACATCCCACATCATCATGTGTAATGGTTGCGCAGTCTTTATATGGCGAGCATTCGTTCTCTCCATCCCGGCATGTCTCGTTCAATCCGCAACCGGGAATGGCTTCTTCGAGCCTGCCGTCATGGCAGATCATCAGTTTGTGATCATCTCCGCAGGTAGTTTGACCGTCCCGAACATTCGCACAGTTCTGTGTACAAATACATTTTTCAGCATCGAATGATTTGCCCAATTTTTCGCAATCTGCTTGTGTAATCTGGCAATCGGGTGGTATTTCAGTATCAATACAAATACATTTTTCGGCATCGAATGATTTGCCCAATTCTTCGCAATCGTCTTGTGTCATCTGGCAATCGGGGGGTGTTTCTGTATCAATACAAATACATTTTTCGGCATCGAATGATTTGCCCAATTCCTCGCAATCGTCTTGTGTAATCTGGCAATCGGGTGGTATTACGATATCATTGCAAATACAATTTTCGGCATCGAATGATTTGCCCAATTTTTCGCAGTCTGCTTGTGTAATCTGGCAATCGGGTGGTATTACGATATCATTGCAAATACAATTTTCGGCATCGAATGATTTGCCCAATTTCTCGCAATCCGCTTGTGTAATCTGGCAATTCTGGGGTGTTTCGGGATCTATACAAATGCAGTTTATGGTATCTAGCTTTTTATTTGCGGATGCACATACCGCTTCGGTCAACGGGCAGTTTGCAGTGGGTGTTCCCGAATCTGTGCAAATACAATTTTCGGCATCGAACATTTTGCCCAGTGAATCGCAATCGGCCTGAGTTAATTGGCAATTTGGCGTCGTTTCTGAATTGCCAGAATCACTGTCATTGCCACAGCCCAGCATGCCGGATGTGGCGAGAAGGGATATGAGAAGAATGAGCCTGGAGTGATGCTTCATGGTATGCTCCTTTGTGTGGGTGTGATATTGAAAAAAAAACAAAAAGGTTTTCCTCTGGCCTCGTACTTAAACCGCCTTCATGTTGGGGGCAGATGATATTGTGGATAATAATATATCTTTACCAAAAGCCTCCACAGGTACAGCCAAATGAGCAAATTACAACCAAATGAGTAAAATAATTTACAACCTTAAACAGGCCATAAACCTATGGCATCATAAAAAAAAAAAAAATAGTCAATTCTTTTCGACAAAAAAATGTAGAAAAATGCACCGCGCAAATCGTTCAATGGGGCGGCCTAGAGGCTTTATCTCTTAACCAGAATTTGTAACGTCTGTTACGTGTGACCACCCTGGTGCCCACGGCGGCCAGAGGCCGTATGCGCCGCAGGCGCATAGGCCGAAGCGCAGGGCGTATTGGTATGTGGGCACGTGTTGCGACACGTGCCGCATACCAAAAGCCCGCGCCCCAAAAAATCCTCGCCATTTGCGTTTTGGCGAGTTATGGTGAGGATAAAGAATTGACAGCGGGGCATGCCCCGCTGTCAGATATGGATGGAGGGCGCGATGGGACTCTATATCGACCAGGGAAACAGCAATTTTCGCGAGACACTCAACAGCCGTTTCGGTTTTGTGGACAAATCCGGACTGCTCAGTCACCTGAACCGGATGCTTTGCACGGATCAGAAATTCGTATGCGTGACGCGCCCAAGGCGATTTGGCAAGAGCTTAGCAGCGCAAATGCTGTGTGCCTACTACGACCGTTCGTGCGATTCGCACGAATTGTTTGAACATCTGGAAATTGCCAAAGATGAGACGTTCGAGACACATCTAAACAAGTACCCCGTGATTTCATTCGACGTTCAGGAAGCACGAAGCCGTGTAAAAAATGGAATTGACTTCGTACCCATGCTGCAGGAAAAAATCGGCGCGGAACTGCGAAAATGCTGGCCATCAGAAACTGCCGGGTCTGTGACGATTCAGGAAATGATGGATCATATTAACGAGAAAACTGGTACACAGTTTGTTGTGTGCTTGGATGAGTGGCACAGCATCTATCGCATGGATGAGGATAACGAAAAAGCCCAGGAAACGTGGATTGAATTTCTGCGCGCATTGTTTAAGGGGCCAGCAGCCAAGCGTTACATTGCACTCGCCTATATGACCGGCGTTTTGCCAATACGAAATTATGCTTCCGAATCGCCTCTGAACAATTTTTATGAATATAATGTATTTGATACATTACCTTTTGAATCGTATTATGGTTTTACACTGGAGGAGGTAAAGAGTTTATGTCATAGATTTGACATGGACTTTGATGAGATGAAACGCTGGTATGATGGCTATCGATTTGATGTGAATCCATTGATTGATGGTAAGCGCGTGAAGCGCAGTGTGTCTATCTCCAATCCGAATTCCGTGGTTCAGGCCATACTGGGAGGCTGTTTCCAGTGCTATTGGAATAACACGGGGGCACTTAAGCCTGTTGAAAATTACATTAAACTGAACGTAGATGGGGTAAAGGATGCCATTGTACGCATGATTGCAGGGGAATCATGCAGGTTCAGGCAAGTTTTCTTTAACAAGGCGTTTAATAGCAAGACGAGTTATGATTCAATCATGACAATGCTGACGCATCTTGGATATATCAACTACAATTCTCAAACAGGTATGGGACACATACCAAATGAAGAAATTCGCGAGGCAATGTATCAGGCGGCAGAAAGCAATCATTGGGATGGTGTGCTGCGTTCGATAGAAGCTTCCGAAAAATTTATAGATCATCTTATTCATGGCGATGAAGTCGGCGTTGCAGCCATTTTAGACAAAATCCACTGCGAGCTCGCGTCGATATTGACATTTAACGACGAGAATACATTGGCCTGCGTCGTGATGTATGCGTGCTATACGGCGCGCAGGGATTTCTTTGTATTCCGCGAACTTCCAAGCGGCGTCGGCTTCGTCGATATTGCATTAATTCCGCTGCCGAGCCGCGGTCTGCCCGCCGTACTCGTCGAACTCAAGTGGGATAAAACCGCCGACACGGCGATTAAGCAAATCTACAATCGCAAATATACATCCGCTTTTGACGATTATCAGGGCGAGATTGTATTGGTCGGCGTAAATTATAATAAAGAAAGCAAAGATAAGATGCACGAATGCAAGATTGAACGAGTGGTGAAGGGATAGAAAGGTAATTTTTAATATAATGGTTTTACCGTCAGCGCCCTGAATGGGCGCAATGTCACAGCCTGGGGTGAGCGCAGCGTAACCCCAGGAACCAGATGCACGAATGCACGATCGAGCGAGTGGTGAAGGGAGAGGTGCGCGGCTCGCGTCACCGCACGCTTGAACGACTTCTCCTTTGGGATGAAGCGTCATGCTTCAAATAAATTATCGCTTTCGTAATTGCTTTTCTAAATTCATCTCCTTTTGATACGATTCGTATGCCTTTTGATGAGCCTCATCGGCTTTCTTTGATGAACTTTTGCATCATGCCATGATTTAGCCATTAATCCGCCAACAACGCACAATCCTATGATGATGCAGATAATTCCGATTATCCATTGATGTACAGGCGTCTTTTTGGGGGAATTGGTTTGTTGGGATGGGGTGTTGTCTGACATAAGTGGCGCTCCTTATATAGTTTATTTACACGAGGAAGATTTAGAATCACGCAAATCTATACGGCAATCATGTTCAATGCCTAATATCAATTTGAAAATATTGTACATTTCGTCTTTAAGAATAATTTCATCGCAATATCGTGATTTATCTGGAAAATTATGAATATCTATAGTTGGGTGTAGGTTGTGTTTTTTTTTGATGGTAGTTATTCGATAGTTCAAAATATGAGTAATAAAAAAGAATTGCTTGTAACGCAGTGCTTAATGTTATCTCTATATTGGCTTCCTTGGCATGTTTAAATAAATCTTTCTGATTTAGAAATGTTTTAATGAAATTATTAAATTTAATTTCATCGTCTCTGTTCTGATATGATTTTTTGATCGTTTCGTAAATCGCATTAATTATGGTATGACCGTTTGACATTAGGTCGGGGAGTAAGGTGTAATAATCTGTTTCTGGGATTCGTGAAAATTCTTTGGTTGATTTGGCATATAGAATAGATGCATAATACTTTGCATGTCGTACAAAGCGTTCTTTTTGATATTGATAGTATATTTGGTTATTCATCTTACAGCCATCTACCTTATAGCTATAATCAGCGATTCCAGAATTGTGTGAATCATTGAACCCATCTCCTAAGAACCAACTCATAGCAGTAACAGGAGTGTCAAATTTTATAATGGTTAATTGATCTTCGTCAGACAAATTATCAAAATCTTCATCTGTTGGTCGATTAACTATTTGATTTCTCCATTTAATAAAATCAATGAAATTCATGTCAATATTGATCTTGTTCCTATAAATAAATGCGCTGCTCTTGTAGTGTCTTTTGTATTGTTCGTTATCACTATTATTGTTATGCCTGTTTATCATTAATATAAAGTCGTCTACATATTTCTTTCCTTCTTGTCCGAGCTTACACACTTGGTCTGATTCATTTCCTATGCAAGTGTTATGCATATAAACCTGAGAGAGAGGTTCGTCTTTTGAGTGGCATGCTACAGTAAAAGTAACAAAGAATGCCGCGATTATCATCACTATAATGTTTCGTTTCATATATACTTTCTCCTGCTATCAAGGTTATGACTATAGTTCTACCAATACCCCACGTGATTCAGTTAAGATAGTTATAAAGTGAATTTGTGATGATTCATCATGCAATTCCTCCTTTGATTCCAGAACGTATGTAGTTCATAATATAATCCACCATTTTTTTCTTGTATGTTCGATTCCCCATGCATACGGTCGCTGGAATTCTGGAATATAGAATTTTTCAATTTTTGTGTAGTCAAATAATCCCTCAAGTTTATGTTCACTTGGCTTTAGCTCTACAGGCATGGAAATCTCCTCACAAAAAGAATAATTTGACGATTCTGATTTATAGTTTAAATTGACTATAAATCTATATCAATCATAAAAAAAATAGTCAATTCTTTTCGACGAAAAAATGCGTATTTAATAGTAACAATTTTTCTATAATGTCGCTGGCTGATAGCGTATTTTAGGGCAAGGAAATATGAGGGTAGGGCGCCTGGATTGAGTCATATGAATAACCGTGGGTATACACATGGTGTATGCCCACGGTTGGCGAGCTGTAGTGGCGCACCCGTGGGGTCGCCACAAAGCGAGCGCGCATGGGCGTATCGAGCTGATAGAGCCGTGCGGTTCGCACGGCTCTCAGCGAGATAGCCCGGCACCATTTCCTCGCTATAAGACAATATCTGTGCTATAGCGTGTATCGTTGCTGGACTAACCGGCATACCATACAGAGGTACGTCATGGGAATCTATGTCAATCCGAGCGAGGCGTTGTTAAAAATGGCGTTCAATTCGAGGGTTTACGTCGACAAGTCGATGATTCTTCACGAATTGAACCAGATGTTGAATACAGAGGATCGCTTTGTATGCGTGGCGCGGCCGCGCCGCTTTGGCAAGTCGATGGCGGGCAACATGATCGCGGCTTACTATAGCAAAAAAGCAAACTCGCGATCGATTCTCGAAAAGCTCAGGATTGCACAGTGTCCCGACTTTGAGACGTACCTGAATGCCTTTAACGTCATCAAGCTTGACGTGAACGGATTCTATTCGAATTCCAACCATAACGAAGATATTGTGCCGCTGTTTACGGCAAAGGTGCGCAACGAGCTAAAACGCGAGTTTCCGGACTGTGGTTTGGAAGACTCGGATTTGCTTCCGGACTGCATAGAGAAAGTCTATGCAGAAACTGGCGAGCAGTTTGTGGTGATTCTGGACGAATATGATGTGCTCGTGCGAGAAAAGGTTAAATCTTCTATTTTTGATCCATACCTTTCGTTTTTG
>DGWW01000066.1 GCA_002395385.1 Myxococcales bacterium UBA4248 | reverse complement strand
TTCACACATTGTCGTTTTTCCTTCTTGAAAACCAGTTTTATCAAACAATTCAAAAGAGGGGTGATTTGTCGTAGCCGCCAATAATGCCATCATGGCGTCGATGTGTTTGACGGGTTGTTTAATGCCAGTGATTCTGCCTTTAGTCCGCATTTCGCACAATGCTTCGACGAAGATTCGGAAGTCCCCGGTGAGTCGTGCACGTTGCCTTGGTTTGAGCCAGGCAAGGTTTGTCACTTTTATTTTATAGTCTTGAAAAAAAACTGCAAGGCTAGGAGAGAGGTTGACGAGATCGCGCAGTGAGTGAGGCCAATGCCATCTTTGCTTGTAGCTGAAATTGAGAACATGCGAAATGACTGGTGCGATTCTCGTTTTCTGGTTAAGTGGCATAGCCTTTTCGAGTTGATAGCGATATCTCGTCCAGTCGTATCCCATCACACGCACGGGCATGCCGATATCGACCGACATCTGATTTTCGAAACCGCACACGCACAGGCCGAGCGCATATCCGTCGTATATTTTAACGACATCACGCCTGAGTTCCTCGGGTTTTCCGTGTTCGATATGTTCATATTCGGTGGATGCTTCGTGCAATTGATTTGGATCGAGTTTGACCCTGTTATTGAGTGCAAAAGCGCTAAAAACCTCGGCAAACTCGTCATCATACGCGAGCAGCATTTTGTGGGATTTATCGGGTGTTCCCATGTGACCTCCATCATTCTGTAAGAGCGAGATTGCTATTACGAATAATATATTGGTCAAATGGAGAAAAAAGGGCCAAAAAATCGAAAAAAAATGTGTGTTTGGGATGCACTAGCTGACTGTGATGAGATGTTTGATATCATCAGCCAGTTTGTAATAGGGAAGCTATCTTGTAATTTAGGGGTACTTTATGAATTCTGTTCAATACATCCCTTTTTTATTTTTTGGGGGGGATCGCGCTATTTGCCGCTGAAAGACGTTCTGCCGAACGTCTCTGCATCGTCAAATACGCGCTTTGGTCCGCGCTATTTCATACGCGCGGACAATGTGCAAACGCGCAATCGTTTATTGCAAACTAGACTTCGCTGGGTTTGTAATCCCAGTGCCAGCATTCTTTAATATAATTCTTAAATCCAAATTTTTTGGCGTTACTTTGGAGCCATTTGAATTTAGCAGAGGTGTCATTTTCTCGTTTGAGCCCTGAGATATCGGCAGCGATGCCGGTTTGATGGTTGCTTCGCCCTGGTTTGGCACAATAGGTGGTGTTGCCATCCCAGTCATCGAAGAGTTCGATTTGTCCGGAATTTCCGCCGCCTTCAGACCCAATGGTTGTTTCTTTATTAGTCATGCCTCGATAGGTGCTGGAGGTATTGAGCGTATGGCCGTCGGCTTTTGCGGCATCATACATCTTGTCATAGGCAGCAGCTGCATCGGCGCGCATGGTTCCGCCGCCTTTAATTTTGACGCCTTTATAGCTTCCGCCGCACTTGAGAGAAGACCAGGATTTGGGTTCGGTAATATTGTAAACTTCTGGTGCATTTGAACGAAGTGTCTTCCAGGAAGCAGGTCCGCAAACGCCATCGACCTCAATGCCACCACTGCCTTGAATATTGCGGGAATATTGGTAATAAGACAATCGAATGAAAGTCTTGGAACCGAAATCACCGTCGGTATCGAGTGGCGTCAAGTGACTGTAATGACCCAGGAATTTGTTGAGGTATTTTTGTAATACGACGACACCTTCGCCTTTTGAGCCTTTGCGTAGCGTGCCATAGTCTTTACCTGTATCGCCGACCTCGGAAGGATCGACAGAGACGGGGGGAGCTTCTGGTGTCGTGGGTTCGGGATCTGTGGGTGTGGGGTCTGTGGGAGTCGGATCCGTAGGTGTCGGATCTGCTGGTGTGGGATCTGTTGGCGTTGGCGTCGTTGGTTCTGTCGTTGTTGGCTCCTGATAGGTCGTGTATTTGGCGCAGACCCAGCCATAACCCGTGCCATATCCGATTTTGAGCCATCCATTCTGGGCTTCGTAAACATTGAGCTGTTTGCCCTGAGTGACACCGCCAATGCGCTGTGTATCTGTGCTTGGTCCCATTCTTACATTCAAAGCACCACAGGTTACAGACACTGTGCAAATCGGATCATCTTGCTTAACAATGCTCGTCCCGCCTTTTGATGGCGAAGTCTTGGAATTTCCCGTGCGCGCCTGCATCGGCTGGAGCAGCCGATTAGCCGATGAGGCTTTTGAGATTCCAGAAGTCATTGAACCGAGAGAGTTCAACGACCTTTTAGTTTTTGCAAGTTCCATAATCACCTCCATTTATACACAATCCTAAAGCCAGTTTATCATTAAATGGAGGTAATAGCAACGATTGGGCAAGGAAGATTCTATTTATTCGTTACTATTCAGCCCTATGGCTTTTCAGACCTCATTTGCCGCTAAAGCTGCACCCTCTCCGGTTCGGAGAGTGATTTGGGGGCTGTTTGTGCTGCCCCGTTCGCACGCTGAAAGCATGCTAGAGTACAGCCCGGGGGGAAGTGCGTAGTGCGCAACTCCGGGAAATGGGCACACCAAGCCATCAGCATGCTGAAAGTAACAATATCACCAAAATGGATTGGGAATCAGGCCTTGCAAGCTTAACAGAGAAAAAATATTGGGTGAAAAGTCTGTCGAAAATGGTCAAGAAAACTGATTCCCCTGCGTCTACAAGTCTCTATCACACTAAGCAGAGTACAGTAGACCGATTTGCCCAAATCCTTTCTGAACCACCAGAAACCTTCTGGCGGTTTTTGCATTCTCGCAAGTCCCTCTCGGACATGTTGTTCGTGAATGGAACATCGTGGCGTGTGGCAAACAGCAGATGATTGTCTATATATTGCTTTAGCCGATTAATAAGAGATTTTTCCTCTTATTTAGCCACATCACCATTGGTTGTTTTATTCTGTTCTGTGCCTTCATCTAGGATTCTATCGTATTCTGCTGAAAAAGCATCATAGAGTTCCTTGCTGAAAGATCCGATTCCTTATACACGAAGTGTAACAGGAAAAACAGCATTATTAGGGAGGGGCTCAGGGCTAGGGCTGTCGAGTTCTATTTTTTTGTTTTTTCTGTTTCACCCCTTCAGGGCGATTTTAATGCA
>DGWW01000174.1:3820-4957 GCA_002395385.1 Myxococcales bacterium UBA4248 | reverse complement strand
AGGCTGGCGGCTGAGTAGTAACGACGTAGGTTGCCGAATTCTAAAAAACTCATGACTTTATGGAAATCGCAAAAACCTGATGATGGTTTGGTTGAGCCCTGTAAGAGCGATAAGAGTACAGCCACCGGGGAAGGGACTGATGAAAACCCTTTTGATTTTTTAATTACAAACGTCAAGCAGTGCAATGTTCCTGCCACCTTCAATATACTTTCTATCAACAGCTATTAAATAGAAAAACATTGGGGGCATGACAGAGTTCGTCGCCAAATCACCGGATGGATGACATATTTTATCTGACAGGATGAGTTCTATCGATAAACCATCACGACTACATAACTGAAATTCCGTCGTAAGTCTGTAATGAGCAATACCAGCAAAACCAATGACAACTTGTTGTTCAAAATGAATACTATCCAGAGATTCTTCAGAAATGATATGATGTTGAATATAAGGTGTTAAACTATCACGTGTAGTGTAATAATGATAGCTGGCATGAGGTATATACCCTAATTCATTTTTTTGCCCTGCAGAAAACTCATTAACCAGAAAATCACAACGAGAAAACCGTTCTTCAGCAGCCGGTATAGCAGCACACCCACCCGAGCCAAATAACTCAAATGTAATTTTCTGGTATTCGACATGATCGCATTTATCTTCGCTGCAGCAAGACAAAACAAACGATCCAGAAATGATAAAAAAATAGATACTCTTTTTTAACATAGCATTAACTCGTTATTGATAAGCCACAGCATAAGTCATTTTTAAAGACAAGTTTGCGTCATATTGATGCGGACAACGAATCATCCAGTGATAGGTTCCTGCTGTACTCGCGTTACACAAATTGCGAATTCTTACTCTTCATTCTTATTGACCTCTTCTATCTGCTTAAGTGCGGCATCATTCTGCGCCTTGACTTTGGCCGCAGCATCATTGACTTGAGCCTCGGCCTGTTTGGCTTGCTCGGAATTCTTTGCGGCATTCAGCAAAAACGGATCGCCCTCCGGCTGTTTGGGCTTGCTGTTGCAGGCAGCCAGAGATATCATGGCTATGACAACCATTGTTCCTATCATTGTTTTCAGTTTCATGAGTTCACCTCCGGTATAGTCCATACACCACAATTATCAATTATCAATTATC
>DGWW01000174.1:0-3653 GCA_002395385.1 Myxococcales bacterium UBA4248 | reverse complement strand
TCAATTATCAATTATCAATTATACCCCCTCCCGAATATATCCACAGTCCCCCTGCCTTTGTTATCATCTGCAAACAGGATGACATGTCTTCCATTGGCAGCACATGCAATTGCAGGAGTAATCTGTGGACCATCTTTATATCGATGAATTGTATCTTCATCTTTAAGTTTTTGTTTATTTGTCAGCACACGTTTTTGTATATTTCCGGAATTGCTGGCCATGGCAGCCCAACTAAAGACAGCCATATTATCATCCCCGACACATACGACGGGATCAACCGCTTTTTCGTTGGATTTAGCGAGTGTTGTGTCTTTATAGAATTCATTACCGGAATGATCAAAACCTCGGGTCATGATGAGATATTGACCATTGCCATCGCTGTCATCTTCATAAGTAATAAAGAAAGTTCCCGAAGCATTCATACCTATCGATGGGTTGAGCTGCTGTCCTTCGGCTTTGGTATTGACAGTAAATACAGGAATACGGTCTGAACCATCGGCTGCAAATCCCTTGGCGATAATTTGATAGACATCGTTGGATTCGGTATCATCTTCCCATGTGACGACATACGAACCGTCGGTTGCCATGCCGATATCCGGGCGTTTTCGTTTTCCCTGAGCAGAATCCAGGACATTGCGTTCAGCAAATCGCTCTGTACCATCTGCTTTAAAACCACGCATATAGATTTGTGGACTATTGGCGTTCTGGGAATGATCCTGCCAAACGACGACATATTGGCCGGCATCATCCATCGCAATTGCCGGATGATAATGATCACCGGATGTTGTCGTGTGAACCAGCTGCGTTCCAAAACGTTCATTCCCCTTATCATCGTATCCTCTCATGTAAATATTGGAGGAACCGGTACTGTCATCTTCCCAGACGACGACAAAATTACCATGTTTGTCCATCGCAATATCGGGATTACTCTGCATGCCAGTGATATCGGGATTGACGCGGAACTGTGGGGTAACATCGCATCCGCCTGCACAAAATACTTTGGCAAAGATCTCATGGTTGCCGTCTTTATCGCCATCATCTTCCCAGGCTGCAACAAAATCACCTGTAGAACGATTCATCGATACTGCCGGAACGTATTGATCGCCGTCAGTAACATCATTTGCAGGTTCATTAATGGTTCGTGTAATAAAGGAATCACTGTCACCATTGGAATACTGATAAGTCCGTGGGGATGAGAAATCGAGTGCAAATGTAAAGGCATGATCCGGTTTGGAAGCCTTGTTATCATAATAATTTTTAGAAGAAGACGAATTATAATCCGAGCAATACATATTCTGGCTGGATTCATAGTCATCGAGTACGCTGAATGTCGTTGCAACCACATTGTCCTGAAGCGTGCCATCCGAATTCCGAACATTCTTGGGATCTATCTTGAGTAGCCGCAGCCATCCATTGCCTGCATCGTACGTACTGTCACAGCTCGAGGATTTGCATGAGGATGAAGTACATGGTTTTTCTGACTGATAGTTTACAAGCATCTCTACAATCTGATTGCCATTATGACCTTTTCGATAGCGATGCTCCGAGCCCGATACATGCCCCGAAACAACCATAATAATATTGGAATGTCTGGAAATCAGTTCATTATATAATTCGACGCCAAGTGCGCCCGATGCAATATTTCCGTTCGAACCCGTAGAATAATTGCCAGAAGCAGACTCAGTCGCGCCATTCGCCAGATATCCATGAGTCGTCACAATGACATAATGATCTTTGAGTTCATTGGATAAAAGATTGGATGCCCAACAAATCGCCTCTTTGCGCGGGAAAAATTCAAGAGCAATGACGCCAAATTTCATGTGGCCCACATTAAAAGTCGCATACATATTGGCACCGAGTTTAAACCCGCCAAACCAGCTGCTGTCAGCATATCCCTTCTGAAAATAGGAATCATTGAAATATTTTGGAAACAGACTTCGATCACGTGCATAAAATGAGATCCCTGTTTCTCCCTCTTTATAATCGTGATTCCCTGTCGACATCGATTGTGGAATATTGGCCTGAACCAATACATCATGCGCAGCAACTGCGCGTTCAAACTGAGCAGGGCGGTTGCCGTCCGTGATATCCCCCAGATTCATGACAAAACGAATATTCTCTTTTTCCTTATTATCCGCAATCCACTGGGTCTGTTTTTTATAAATGCCATTCTTCGATGCCGTATAATTTTGCGGATCCGGAATCAGTACCAGGGTAAATGGTTCACAATCATCGCCGCAGGCACGTTCACATTTCGGAGGGTTATCGACACATGTTTTACTGCTCTCGCATGTTTCGACCATTTTCCATGCCATACATCCGGATTCAGCAAGATAGCAATTCTCGACAGCACTGCCATTACACCTGGCATCTCCTTCTTTGCAAACGCTCTCACACCCGGAAACGCAGGACATGGTAATTTCGTCACAGTGTTCGTCCACACCGCAAGGTGTGGTTATCTGCCAGGCAGCACAGCCATGAGCATCGGGAACACATTCGGCAATGCCACCCATTTGGCATTGTTTGGTACCGGCTTCACAAGTTTCGCTGCACGACGCACACATGCCCTGGCTGCTATCACACCATTTCCCTTGTGATGCACAATTCTCAGAAACGCGCCAGGTTAAACATCCTTTTTCATCTGTGGCGCAAATGAGAACTGTATTGCCATCACATTTCTGAGTATCCGGCACGCATTCATCACAAGATACGGGCTTTCCCGAGCAATCGTCGCCTCCCTGACAAGGATCGCTTTCCTGCTCATCATCATCGTGATGATGCTCATCCTCACCGCCCTCTTCGGTTTCTGAACTGCCCGGTTCTTCGGTGTTATGATCACCTTCATCCGAATCGTTTCCATCGGGATTATCGACCGACACATCCCGGGAATTGATAATGAGAGAGGATTCGTCACTGCATGAAGCGCAAACGAACGAAACTAAAGCCAAAATATAAAACAATTTCGATTTCATAGGCGGTAACACTAGACAAAAAGTGGTAATTACCCCCTATGAAATCCCCCTGCGTGGTCTATCTTTAAAACGTCTTTACGATGTCGTCTTCGGTATTGGCCGTGCCATCAGGCCCATACGATGTCAGTTTATATTTATTCCCCGTCCTTTCCATCACGAACTCGTTGTCCCAGCCGTCTTTGGGCACCTCATCGCCATCCAGCAGGCTCGTCCCTTTCGGTGTATTGACAAGATCTTCGAGGCTCGAAGGATGCTTACCAAATTCAACACGATACTGCTGAATGGCTGCTTTTAAGTTACCAAGTTGGATATTGGTCGTCTTTTCATTTGCAGAATCCAGCGAGCTAAACACATTGACGCCCACGAGGGTCATGACGGATGCCATGATGACGAGCACGATCATGATTTCGATGAGGGTCATACCTTTGCGTATGATGGCTTGTTTTTTAGCTTTTTCTTGATATTCACGATAAATTTCAAACATATTTTTCTCCTAAATCCGATACGCTAGAAAATAGCAGCCTCTATTTTAACTGAACGCAAGGGAATTGTCATGTATTTCTGAGAATGATTTGCTCAATCGTGTTGAACCAATCTTTTCGGTATACGGGGCGTTGCGGGGTGAGTAACCCCGCAGTGGGGGTAGCGGCGTATTGGCGCGGGCTATGTCGCTGACGCGCC
>DGWW01000302.1 GCA_002395385.1 Myxococcales bacterium UBA4248 | reverse complement strand
TTCCAGCCGCCTCGCAACATCATCTCGATACGCCGGGCGCGTGCGCTTCGCGCACACACCCGGCTATGAGCGTAAATCATAATTACAAGGTAATAATTATGCCAGAAAACCAGTTTCGATGGCGAGAATACTTTCCATCAGTCATCTATAAGAATCCGTTAAGCGAGGAAAAACGTGCATTGGCAAAAGAATTTCGCAAAACACCTACTCCAAAAGAAAATGAAGTATGGCAGTGGATTCGAAATCGACGAATGTTTCAATTGAAATGGCGACGACAGCAACCCATCAACGGTTATATTGCTGATTTTTATTGTGCCGAAGCACATGCAGTTTTGGAATTAGATGGAGAAGTGCATAATAATGCTCATGCACAGGAGTATGATGCACAACGCGATCATTCATTTGTATCACGGGGAATTCGGGTATTTCGTATGAAAAACGAAGACGCATCGTATGAAAACGTCAAGGCGTTGATGAAATATATTCGTGAGTTTACCTCACCCCCTAACCCCCTCTCCAGCATGGAGAGGGGGAATGGTGACACAGCAATCTCTAGCATAAATAGAGGGAATGATGATACATTCTCCCCCTCTCCACACTGGAGAGGGGGAGATGTCGCCGTAGGCGACAGAGGGGGTGAGGTATGACCCCAGCCCAACTCAAATCCTCGATCCTCCAACTCGCCATCCAGGGCAAACTCGTGCCCCAAATCCCCACCGAAGGCACTGGCGAGGAACTCTATCAGCAGATACAGAAAGAAAAGCAGGCCCTGATCAAATCTGGCAAAATCAAAAAGGAAAAGCCCCTGCCCCCGATTGCAGAAGACGAAATCCCATTCGAGATTCCCGAAGGATGGCGGTGGTGCAGAATTCAAGATATTGCCATACTTAATCCTAAAAATGATTTACCTGATGATTTAGATACTGCATTTATACCAATGGCATTGGTTGGTGATGGATATAAAAATGAACATACATTTGAAATTAAAAAATGGATCGAAATTAAGAAAGGTTTTACACATTTTGCAAATAATGATATTGGTTTTGCCAAAATAACACCATGTTTTCAAAACAGAAAATCTGTGATATTTCATAATCTTGTTAATGGATATGGCGCTGGAACAACTGAATTGTCAATTGTTCGAATAATTAACAATTCAATTTCAAACAAATATATGCTTTGGTTCTTTAAATCTGAATATTTTATTTCTAATGGCATTAAATCATTTACAGGAACTGCAGGCCAACAACGTATACATAAAGATTATTTAGCTACATGTTTATTCCCTCTCCCGCCCCTCGCCGAACAACGCCGCATTGTGGCGAAAATCGAAGCGCTCATGCCGCTAATCGACCGCTACGACAAGGCCTGGACGCAGCTCGAAGCGATTAACAAGAAATTCCCGGGCGACCTAAAGAAATCGATTTTGCAGATGGCGATTCAGGGTAAACTCGTGCCCCAAATCCCCGCCGAAGGCACTGGCGAGGAACTCTACCAACAGATACAGAAAGAAAAGCAGGCCCTGATCAAATCCGGCAAAATCAAAAAAGAAAAACCCCTGCCCCCGATTGCAGAAGACGAAATCCCCTTCGAGATTCCCGAAGGATGGCGGTGGTGCAGATTGGGGGAGATCTGCAAAAGTATCACTGACGGCGATCATCAACCACCGCCGCAAACTTCAGAGGGCGTTCCATTTTTAGTGATTTCAAACGTATCTAATGGACAATTGGATTTTACAAATACAAGATTTGTGTCAAAAGAATATTTTAATTCTCTTTCAAACGATCGAATTGCTGAATCAGGGGATATACTATTTACAGTAACAGGCTCTTATGGAATTCCAATTGTAGTTAATACAAATAGAATCTTTTGTTTTCAAAGACACATTTCTTTACTAAAGATTATCTGTAATCTTGATTATATTTATATAACATTACTAAGCCCTATTATAAAAGAACAATGTGATAAGCTGGCAACAGGAACTGCTCAAAAGACAGTTGGATTAACTGCATTACGAAATATGATCATCCCCCTTCCGCCCCTCGCCGAACAACGCCGCATTGTGACGAAAATCGAAGAACTCATGCCGCTATGCGATAGATTAAAGAAGCCCGTAGGGCTTCAAAGTTTGTAGCCCCCGGTTGGCGCATCGCGCCTACCGGGGGATCGATGGAGCCAACAACATAGGAACACCATTAGGTGTTCAATGTTAGGAGAACCCAAATGCCCAATACATACACGCAAATCCAAATCCATTATATTTTCGCCGTTAACAACCGTGAATCTGTAATCATGCCAGAATGGAGAGAAGAATTATATAAATACATCACAGGAATAGTAAAGAATCGTGCTCAATACCCATTGGCTGTTGGTGGCTGGCTGGATCATGTGCATTTATTCGTTTGCATGACTCCTACAATGAATCCATCAGATTTAATGGCCGAGGTGAAACGATCATCATCTAAATGGATAAATGAAAAACGATTTACGTTGGGACGCTTTTCGTGGCAGGAAGGCTTTGGTGCATTCTCTTATGCACATTCACAAGTTCAAAATGTTATTCAATATATTATGAACCAGGAAGACCATCATCGAAATAGAACGTTCTTGGAAGAATACGTCTCATTCTTAAATCATTTTGGAATTGAATATGACAAACGTTTTATATTTCGTGAAATATAACATTGAACCCCTACGGGGTTCGGATTTTATTGGGTACAATCCATCCCCCGGTAGGCATTACATGCCAACCGGGGGCTACAAATATAGAACCCCTAACGGGGTTCGCGTTTGAGCATTTTCCAGGAACAACACCGCATTGTATCAAAAATCGAGGAGCTCATGCCGCTATGCGATAGACTATAGAAGCCCGTAGGGCTTCAAGGTTTGTAGCCCCCGGTTGGCGCATCGCGCCTACCGGGGGATCAATGAATCCAAAGACCACAGGAACCCCGTTAGGGGTTCAATGTTAAGAGAACCACAATTTTTATGGTTTTAGCCATAAATTATGGGCTGCAACAATTGCTCATTGCACATTCCACATTGCTAATTGAACAAGGGCGAGTTATGGTCAAAGGTGGGCGCTATCATTCAGGGAGGAACGGACCATGAAACATGAACTTGAACGCAAAACGGAAGAAACGATGCAGAATCTGTATGCAGGCATTCGTGACATTCTGCTGACTGCGCGGAACAAGGTCTACCGCGCCGCAAATTCTGAGATGGTGCAGGCCTATTGGAACATCGGTCGGCTTATCGTCGAGCATGAGCAGAATGGAAACACACGGGCTGAATATGGCAAACAGCTACTTCAGCAGTTATCTGAGCGACTTTCCGCAGAGTTTGGGAAAGGCTTCGACGAGAGGAATCTTCGGAATATGCGTGCCTTTTACCTTGCTTTCCCAATTTGGAACGCAGTGCGTTCCGAATTGACCTGGACACATTATCGCCTGTTGCTCAAAGTCGAAAACGAAGCCGCTCGCACCTGGTACATGAACGAGGCCATTGCTTCGGCATGGTCGAGCAGACAGCTCGATCGCCAGATTTCTACACTCTACTACGAGCGCCTTCTGGCTAGCCGGGATAAAGCACCTGTAAAACAAGAAGCAGAAGAAAAAATGGCACCCCTCAAGGCTGAGGATTTCATAAAGAATCCATACGTACTGGAATTCCTTGACCTAAAAGACTACCCCGCACTACGTGAAACTGAACTGGAACAAGCGCTCATCGACAAAATACGCGACTTTCTGCTTGAACTCGGACGCGGTTTTTGTTTCGTAGCAAGGCAAAAACTCATGCGTTATGACGATGAGGATTTTTATATTGATCTGGTGTTCTATCACAGCATTCTCAAATGCCATGTATTGATCGATTTAAAAATTGGAAAACTTTCCCATGCAGATGTCGGACAGATGGATAGCTATATTCGTATGTTTGATGATTTATATAAAAATGATGATGATAATCCGACAATTGGGTTAATTCTATGCTCTCAGACGAATGAGGCGGTTGTTAAATACTCAGTATTGAATGATGCAAAGCAAATGTTTGCTACGAAATATATTCTCACCCTTCCGTCAGAGAAAGAATTGCAGGCGCAGATAGAGAAAGAACGCAAAATAATTGAAAATTCATTTAAAGAATAAATCCCATCCTCGCCGAACAACACCGCATTGTATCAAAAATCGAGGAGTTCATGCCGCCATGCGATAGATTAATTAGGAATTAGCAATTAGAAATTAGAAATGATGGAACGAAGCAACATAAAGTCAGTAGCTAAAAACCAGGAAATGCAAGAATAATTCCTAATTCCTAATTGCACATTGCTAATTGAAACAACGCCGCATCGTGGTGAATGTTGATGCGGGTGAGCGTCATCGAACCCAAATCCCTCTCCAAGCTGGAGAGGATGCTGCGAAGCGGCGGGTGAGGTAATTCCTAATTCCTAATTGCTAATTGAATAAGGGCGAGTTATGGTCAAAGGTGGGCGCTATCATTTTGGATTTGTCCAAAGTGAATTGCGTTTTTCGATAAATTTGGGTTCAATCGCCGTGATTTCTTCGGTTGCCATTTTCCCGTGCGGCAGTGCGTAATTGTTTTGTATTGTACAAAATAGAATGCGCGGCGTATGCAATAGCCGCGCGCGCAGGGCGTATCGAGCATAGCGAGATAGCCCGCGCCCCTTGCAAAATAAAATCAATCTGCTAGAAGGCCGACCGGCGCGCATTTGCGCATGCCGCACGTGAGGTGAGTATGGATACCAGAGTCGCTGTTCTCGGCATCATTGTTGAAAATCCCGAATCGGTCGAAGCGCTCAATGCCATTGCGCACGAATACCGCGATGTCATTTTGGGGCGGATGGGGATTCCGTATCGCCAGCGAGGAATGAATATTGTCAGTTTGGCAGTTGACGCACCGACGGCGGTGATTAATGCCATTTCGGGCAAGATCGGCAGGCTCGACGGTGTGACTGTCAAGACCGCGATTCATGCAGAAAACCTTACGAAATAGCTGTTCGGATTGGCCGGACAGTATAACCACTCTGACGGGAAAGCCTTAAAAACCTGACCCGAAAGGAAGCAATTATGTACGATCCCAAATCATTAAAGGCCGAAGAATTTATCGATCATCAGGAAGTGCTCGATTCACTGGCGTGGGCTGATGCACACAAAGATGACAAAGAAACGATACAGGCAGTGCTCGATAAAGCGCGTCTGCACAAGGGATTGAGCCATCGCGAAGCCTCACTGTTGCTCGCATGTGACGACCCGGATGTCAATGAACAGATTTATAAACTGGCCAAAGAGATCAAACAGGCCTATTACGGCAACCGCATTGTACTTTTTGCGCCTTTATATTTATCGAATTACTGTGTCAATGGCTGTGTTTATTGTCCCTATCATTATAAGAATAAACATATTCCCCGTATTAAGCTGACGCAGGAACAAATCGCAAAAGAAGTGACTGCACTCCAGGATATGGGACACAAACGACTCGCCATTGAAACCGGCGAAGATCCTGTGAATAATCCGATAGAATATATATTGGATAGCATTAAGACGATTTATAGTGTCAAACATAAAAATGGCGCAATTCGCAGGGTGAATGTCAACATTGCCGCGACGACGGTAGAAAATTATAGAAAGCTGAAGGAAGCCGGCATCGGCACTTATATATTATTTCAGGAAACTTATCATAAAGAGTCTTACGAACAGCTTCATCCGACGGGGCCGAAACACAATTATGCGTATCATACCGAAGCCATGGACCGCGCGATGGAAGGCGGTATTGACGATGTCGGGCTCGGCGTGCTGTTTGGGCTGGAGCTCTATCGCTACGAATTTGCGGCGCTGCTGATGCATGCCGAGCACCTCGAGGCCGTGCATGGCGTCGGGCCGCATACGATTAGTTTTCCGCGCATCAAACATGCCGATGATATCGATCCCAATGCGTTTGATAACAGCATCAGCGATGAGATTTTCCTCAAGATTATTGCATGTGCGCGCGTAGCTGTGCCTTATACGGGCATGATTATTTCGACGCGCGAGGGGGCGGATGTACGCGCAAAGGCGCTTGAACTGGGCATCTCACAGATCAGTGGTGCCTCGAGGACGAGCGTTGGCGGTTACTGCGAGCCTGAGCGCGACGATTCTTCGGCACAGTTCGATGTTTCGGATAAACGCACGCTCGACGAAGTGATTTGCTGGCTGATGAAACTTGGGTTTGTTCCGAGTTTTTGCACGGCGTGCTATCGCGAGGGCCGCACCGGCGATCGTTTTATGTCGTTGTGCAAATCGAATCAAATCCTGAATTGCTGTCACCCCAATGCGCTCATGACATTGAAGGAATTCTTGGAAGATTATGCTTCGCCCGTGACCAAACTCATCGGGAATGAGCTGATTAAGCGCGAAATTCCTACGATTCCCAATGAGAAAATCCGCGCCTTTGTTGAAAAGAATCTGGCTAAGATAGAACAGGGCGAGAGGGATTTTAGAATTTAGGTTTTTCTGTGGGGGAACTTCTTTTTTTGTGCCAAAAGAAAGAGGTTCCCTCCACCTCTTCCAGAAAGAAAAGCAATGATAGAGCTGTCATCTTTGTGAGATGATTGAATTAGGTGGGTAGATTGTTAACTCAAAGATTGTCATTCAGATGAATTTTTATCTCACGGCTTTTGCAAAATTTTTTAAGATAGGCCTTTTTACGATTGGGGGCGGGTATGCGATGCTTCCGCTCATCGAGGCCGAAGTCGTCGAGAAGCAAAAGTGGATTGAGAAAGAGGAATTCCTCGATTTGGTTGCGATTGCTCAATCGGCTCCGGGGGTGTTTGCGGTCAATATTTCCATCTTTGTGGGGTATAAGCTGCGAGGCATTCGTGGAAGTCTGGTGACGACGTTGGGCAGTACGCTGCCGTCGTTTTTGATCATTCTCGGCATCGCGATGTTTTTTCACAGTTTTAGCGACAATCCCTACGTGGCGAGTATTTTTAAAGGGATTCGCCCGGCAGTGGTTGCGTTGATTGCGGCACCGGTTTTTTCGTTGGGGAAGTCGGCCAAACTGACGCGCTATACATTTTGGATTCCCATTGTGAGTGCGGTGTTAATATGGTTATTGGGGGTGTCACCCATTTGGATCATTATTGCAGCCGGCATAGGAGGCTTTATTTATGGGAAGGTGAAGGGTAAGAAATCATGATTTTTGTTTTTCTTTTCCTTTCATTTTTCAAGATAGGTCTTTTTGGTTTTGGGGGCGGGTATGCGATGATCTCGCTCATTCACAATGAGCTAGTCATACGGCATAACTGGCTTTCGTCGCAGGAATTTACCGACATTGTTGCCGTGAGCCAGATGACGCCGGGGCCAATCGGGATCAATTCGGCGACGTATGCGGGTTATACATCAGTTCAGCATGCGGGGTTTGAGGGGTATCTGTGGGGAACGCTCGGGTCTTTGACGGCGACGTTTGCGCTCGTTCTGCCTTCATTTATTTTAATGTTGATAATCAGTAAATTTTTTCTTCAGTACCGCAAACATCCGATGGTCGAGTCGGTTTTGGGTATGCTTCGGCCAGCAGTTGTGGGGCTTTTGATTGCGGCAGCGCTTTTGTTGATGAATGCAGAAAATTTTGGCACTTATGAAGCAGATCATTTTTCTTTTGTGGTGAGCGTTCTGATATTTGTGATAACGTTTATTGCCGTAAAGTTTTATAAAGTGAGTCCGATTTTGATGATAGCCCTGATGGGATTGGTAGGTTTTGTGGTGTTTTAAAGGATACCGTATCATAACTTGCCAAAACGGCGAAATGGCTGTAATAAAAGCCGCCAATTTTGGCATTGTCAGGGAGAAAAATGCAGGCGCGAGGGCGGGGTTTTTATTTATTTGTCGGAATGATCGTATGTTTGGTGTTGATAAGCATCTGGGCCGTAGTGTCACTTATGGGCGCAGAAAAAAGCCAGGATCGTTCCGAGCCGCTTGAGCTGGATGTTGTCGAAGCGGATGTTCCTCCAGCGAGTGAGCTCATTGGCAAGAAGTTTAAACCGAAGGAGAAGGCGTCACAAAAAATACCCGAAAAGAGGATGGATGATTCGCTTTTGTTAGATTCCCTGAAGGATGGTGCAATTCCCACGCAGGAGGTAGGTGAGCGCGGATCCATGGAAGGAGCGTTGGCTACAAAGTATCCGATGGTATATGCGCCGAGCAAATATGAGCGTCTTCCTGATTCGCCTTTGTTAATTTTTACGGATGATATGATTTGGCAAGAGGGAGACGACACCTTTGTAGCCAAGCGAGATGCGCTTGTGGATCAGTCGAAACACATACAGGAGGCATCCATTGCTTTGTCGGTATCTCCCCGCGTAGAAATGGAGCAAACGACGGGATATCGTCTGGTGGAGATACCTCAACGCACTTTGTTTTCAAAACTGGGAATGGTTTCGGGGGATGTTGTAGTTTCAATTAATGGGACGTTGCCTGATATGGAACCCATGGCCCTGATGTTTGTCAATATGGCAGCAGGGAAGCAGGGTGTGAGTACATTAGTGTACGAGCATCGTGGGGAGAAACGTACGATAAAGCTTCGGGCATCGGAGTAGTGCATGGATTCGAAAGTAGTACGCATAGGTGTTCGAGCCGCTGTTGTTGTTTTGGTTGCCGCGATTGCAGTTTGTGTAGCCAAGGGAATCGGCAATTTTTTAGGTGAGAAAGTGGTCACGATCACCCCATACGAGATCAAGGTTGCCGAAGAGGTCAAGTATGATGCCGGTGCGGAGACACAGGATAATTCTGATGTTTTGGTTTACAACCGCAATTTGTTTAATCAAAAAGCTGGAGCAGATGAGGCAGAGGCCGAGCCTGAGCCAGAACCGATTGAAGATGATTCCGGTGTCATAGAAGAAATTGTGGGGGATGGTTCTAGGCCAGTATTGACAGATTTGCGTGTATTATTGATGGGCACCCAGGTGGCAAGCGATCCTGCGTATTCTATTGCTCTTTTGATGCCGCTGGATGATGGTGCGGATGCCCGTATGCAGTATCTTTCGGAAGGTTCGGAGTTATTGGGGGAAGCAAAGATCATCAAGATTGTGCGCAATCGCGTGTATATGGAACGGACAACGCAAGGAAATCGGCTCGAATATTTGGATACGCGAACAACAGAAGAAGATCTTGCAGAAGCCAAAAAGAGCTTAGAAAAAGTCGCAGAAAAAGCAGCCGAAAAAGAGAAAGCAGCCGAAAAAGAAAAAGAAAAGGCAGCAGCTGCCGCGGCAAAGCCTTCTTCGAATACGGAACTTGTCAAGAAGGTTGGCAACGATACGTATGAAGTTTCGCGGGATGCGGTGGAAGCCATCCGCAAAAACCCGAATTCGCTCAAGAATAATCCTCAATATGGTGCTATGCCGAAAGTACAGCCTGTGTACAAAAACGGGAATATTGGTGGATTTCGACTTTTGGGTGTAGAAAGTGGATCGATATATTCGCAGCTCGGTTTGAAATCGGGTGATACGATTATCGATGTGAATGGACAGGCGATAGAGGGACCTCAGCAGGCAATGGCGCTTTTAGATGCGCTAAAACCCGGACAGGATATTGGTTTAAAGATTAATCGAAGCGGACAGGAAAAGACCCTGACGTTTCAGTTGAAATAAATCATTCAGGGCGGATAGGAAAAGCCGCTCTAGACAATGAGATAGATAATGATGCAAAAAACGTTGAGAAACTTCACTGTAATGGCAGCAATGGCACTGAGTATTGGGATGATGCAGTTGCCAGTAGATGCGTGGGCGCAGGATACGGATGAACAGGTCGTTGAGTCTGATGCGCGCCGTTCACAACCAGGGGTTGTGAGCCGAAAAACACCGAGTGAAGCAGAACCTTCTCAGGCTGGGGATGAAGCTGAGCCCGAGGCACCCAAGAATAATGGTGTCGGTGTGGAAGGAGGGGTGATATTTGGGGAATCCCTCGATTTTGAACAGAATTTTGGGAAAGATTTTGGCGTTAAATCGGCCCCCAAAAATCTCAAAATTACGTTGGATTTTCGGGATGCTGAACTCAGTGATGTGGTGAAATTGATGAGTGCCCAGACGGGACGCAATTTCATCATCGCGGATTCGCTCAAAGCAGGTAAAAAGATTACCATCATTAGTCCCAATCCCGTTTCTCAGGGTGAGGCATATCAGGCTTTTTTATCGGCATTGCAGATGAATGGTCTGACTGTTGTTCCAAGTGGGAAGTTCTATAAGATTGTCGAATTCAATTCAGGTGTGAAGGAGCCAATTCCCGCGACTTATGGGGAAGTACATATTCCAAATAATGATGCACTCGTCACTCATATTGCGACGCTTGATTATGTCGATGTCACACAGATTAAACCTGTTCTTGAACAGCTTAAAACTGCAAATGGAACGATCATTGACTATCCTGCAGCAAATTCGCTGATTATTACGGATACGGGCAGTTCTGTGAACCGAATACTGGCGTTTATCAAAAAGATGGATAACGACAGCAGTGATGGTGAGAAAATATGGGTTTACCCTGTGCAGTATGCATCCGTAACGGATTTGGAAAAACTTCTGACACAGGTCTTTCAGATTCAGAAGAGCAACAACCGGAACAATAACAATAATAATAAGACGGCAGATAGTAGCACTGAATTACGGGTGAGCCAGGTCGTTGCTGATGAACGCACCAATAAACTGATCATCGTGGCGGATGAACGCAGCTATGAGAAGATGAAGCGTCTCATCTTAAAGCTGGATGTTGAGATACCGGATTCGGGCAAGATCAATGTGGTTCACTTGCAGAATTCTGAAGCGAATGAAATTTATCAGGCATTGAACCAAATCATTTCGGATATGTCGTCGAAAGGGAATAATCGTGGCGGCAATTCGAACAATAACAACAACAGTCAGCGAACCCTTCAGGGAGAGGATATCAGTGTTGTATCGAGTGAATCGACAAATGACCTGATTGTGGTTGCTAGCCCGAGAGATTTTCTGGCCATTAAGAATGTGATCAAAGAATTGGATCGTCCGAGGCGCCAGGTTTTTGTCGAGGCCATTATTCTTGAGCTTAGCCTGGAACGTACACGTGATTTGGGCATTGCCATGCATGCCGGAGATGTCTTTGATACAGGCAGTGGCGATGGGTATGTTGCAGGTCGTACTGATCTCAATTCGTTGTCGAGTATTTCACCTGCCGCAATGTTCATCGGTTCCGGCAGTACACCGGGCTTACTGATGGCTATTGCCGGTCCGTCATTTGAAATATCGGGCGTCAACATTCCCAGTCTTGGTGCAGTTTTGAATGCATTACAGACCAATACCGATGTCAATGTCCTTTCGACACCGACGATCTTGACGCTTGATAATCAGGAAGCAGAAATCAGTGTTGGTGAAAGAATTCCTTATGTGACAAGCACTTCATCGAACTATTCTTCTCTTTTGAATAATTTGAGTGGTGGTGATACGACGACCTCTGCTTTAGGAAGTCTGTTATCCGGGTATGGTACATCCATTGAACGAATTGACGTTGCATTGACGTTGACGATAAAGCCTCAGATTAATGAAGGTGGTACGGTTCGTTTGGATATCAATGAAGAAATAGAAGAAGTCAAACCGGGTGGAACGGACTTGGGCGGTCCTTCGACACGAAGGAGAAATCTCAAGACCGTCGTGGTGGTACCGGATCAGCAGACGGTTGTATTGGGCGGCCTTGTTCGTGATAGTGAATCACAGTCGGTATCTAAAGTACCGCTTTTGGGGGATATTCCCGTATTGGGGTATCTTTTCCGTTCGACAGAGACGACGATTCAAAAACAGAATCTGCTTTTGCTGTTGACGCCGTATATCATCGAAAGCAGTGCCGATCTTGATAAAATCACTAAGCGCAAACAAGCAGAACGCGATGAGTTTGTGGCATTCTTTGGGCGCAAGGATATGAACTATGTCCGAAGTGTCAATTATGACAAGAAACATGGCATTATCGAAGAAATTCGTCAGTCAATCGATGCGAAAGAGAGTGAATTGAATGCCATTCGTGAAGCGCAAAATGTCATAGAAATGGCATCGGATGATGACGGCATTGATCTTCCGGATGGATTTAGCGATGGGTATTCCACGTTCGGTGGATCATACGGCGGCGGCAACAATTCTGGCAGTGGCAATTCCGGTGGCGGCAATGCAGGCAGTGGCGGCGGCAATACGCGTCCGAGTGGATCGCCATCTGGTGGCGGCAACCGTCCAAATCGACCGGGCGGCAACCGTGGCGGCAATCGTGGAGGCAATCGTTAATAGGGGATAAGCGGGATGTTTGGTCGCAGTCGAATCGGTGAAATTCTCGTCAGCCATGGGTATATCAATCAAGTACAGCTGAATGAGATCCTTGAAAAACAGGCAGCAGAACCTGAAAAACGCATCGGTGAACTGCTGATTGAAGCCAAATATGCACAGGAAATCGACATCATTCGAGCACTTGGCATTCAATTTGGCATCGAAGTATGGGAAAAATTTGACCTCGAAAAGGTCGATACTTCCCTTTCGAAAGATTACAATTATGCCGTTGCCATGAAGCAATATGTGATGCCTTTCGATAAGCGCGGTGACTTTGTTCTGACGGCAATTGTCGACCCGCTTAACACCGAAGGGCTGGATTATATCCGCTTTATGACAAATTGTGAGCCCCTCCCGATTCTGGCGCCACCCTCTGCGGTCAAATCCCTGATTACGGGAATTTTTGATAAACGCGGCGACCTGACCAATATGGTGGATGACCTCGATACGCAAAAACCTGCGGGCGAGGAAGAAGAAGCCGAAAAGATCGAAGATATTCTCAATCGCGCTGCGAGCGACGAAGAAGGCCCGATCATTCAGCTCATGAACATGGTCTTCCAACAGGCCATGCGCGAGCATGCATCCGATATTCACATCGAAGCATCCGAAGAAAATGTCATTATCCGGTTTCGCGTCGACGGCGTTTTAAAAGAAGTGGCACGTGCTCCCAAGCGATTTCACAGTGCCATTGTCGTTCGTGTCAAGATTATGTCCAACCTGAATATCGCCGAAAAGCGTATTCCTCAGGACGGTCGCATTCGTTTTAAGATTGCCGGCCGTGACATCGACGTCCGTGTCGCTACTGCCCCCGCAGTTCATGGTGAGCGCATTACGATGCGTCTCTTGGATCAGCAGGCCATTTTGAGAGATTTGGCAGACCTTGGGTTTAATGAGCGACATTATCGAATCATTACCCATGCGATTGTTCAACCTCACGGTATTGTTTTGGTTACGGGGCCGACAGGTTCTGGTAAATCGACGACTTTGTATGCCTGCCTTAACCGCATCAATACGCCCGATAAAAACATTCTCACGGTCGAAGATCCTGTCGAATATCAGCTTCCCGGAATCAGCCAGATGCACGTGAATGCCAAGATCGGACTGACTTTTGCCAGTGGTCTTCGAAGCTATCTGCGACACGATCCCGATGTCATCATGGTCGGTGAAATCCGTGACCAGGAAACAGCCGAAATAGCTATTCAATCGGCATTGACCGGCCACCTGGTCTTTTCGACACTCCATACCAATGACGCAGCCGGTGCTTTTACTCGACTCATCGATATGGGAGTGGAGCCTTTCCTCGTCAGTTCATCGCTGGAGCTCTCGATGGCGCAGCGACTTATTCGATGTCTCTGCCCGATTTGCAAGATGCCCTACGAACCTTCCCCAGAGGAGTTGGAAAAAATCGGCATATCGCGTGCACAGCTGGATGCCGTAGGCGGTATTCTTTACAAACCTCAGGGCTGTAAAGAATGCAATAACTCGGGATACCGTGGACGAACGGCCATTTATGAGATGATGGTCATTACGGATGCCATTCGCAGGTTGGTCATGCAACGTGCAGATGCGGCAACAATTAAGAATGAAGCCGTAAAAAATGGCATGACGAATCTGAGGGAAGACGGTATCGCCAAAGTTTTGGCAGGGCAGTCGAGCATTTCGGAGGTATTGCGTGTCACGCAAGACTCCACGGATTAATTCGCAATTAACAATTAGCAATTAGCTCATTCGTGAGTTCTCAGGTTTATTCCTAAAGAATTCTTTTTTAGATTTAGAGTGAATTTTGTGACTTGCATTCTAATTGCTCATTGCACATTGCACATAAAAAAATAACTCATAACTCATAACTCATCCGATGCCTCTTTACGAATACACAGGCCTGACAGCTACCGGCAAAGAAACCAAGGGAACACGCGAAGCACCGACTAAGGCCGCATTGCGTGAAGCACTGCTCAAGAATAAAATTTACCTGAGCAGTGCCAAAGAAAAGACTGGTGTCAAGGCGGCTGGCGAAAAAAAATCTCTGAGTCTGCAGATAGGAACTGGCGTTTCCAAACAGGATATCAAAGATTTTACGAGTCAGTTCTGTACGCTACAAAAAGCCGCGATCCCGCTCGTCGAATGTTTGACGGCACTCG
>DGWW01000156.1 GCA_002395385.1 Myxococcales bacterium UBA4248 | reverse complement strand
TCTTCTTTCGCCTCTTCTTTCGCCAGTTTGCACAGAAGCCTGCTGGGTCGCCAGATTGTCGCGATATTGGCGCAGATACTCATCGTAGGCGAGTCGTTCTTCGGGAGTGAGCGCGGCGACATTGCTCACTTTAGCGAGTTCTTCAAAGAGTTCGTCCTGAGCGACCCAGGGGATTTTATCGAGTGAGTCCATGTGATTCATAACATACATCCATTTCTCAAAGTTTGTTTTACATTCGTCAGCCTTAAGGGTAAAATTCGGCATTTGCAAAAATATCATGCGAATTTTATTCACAAGGGATGATTCTTTTGTAGCGCGTTTTTTATTCTTGTGTCTCTTTTGGGGAACGACCATTTCCAACGTTTTTGCGATGCGAAAATCTGTTCGATACGCATCTCCCAGGACCTTCTCTTTAAACCTCATGAAATAAACGCCAAAAACCGGGAAATACACATAGTTCCAATCCTTACCCTTTTTTCCCTGGGCATAAACAGACCCCGAAATGTAGTATAGCGCGCGATCATCAAAATTCACATGTTTTCTGTTCTGCATCTCCACAATAAAGCGTTTGCCATCATCCAGTGTGCAGTAAATATCGTAGATAATGCTTCGATCCTGCCGGACTTCGCCAATCTGCTCTTTATCCCGATAGGCCAAATCCGTAATGACGAATTCCCCTTCGAACAGTGCGTTTAAAAAGCCAATCAAGAGTCTTTTGTGATCCTCCTGGCCAAAAATTCGTTTGAACCCAAAATCAGTGAACGGATCAATATAATTTGACATAGCGATTTCCTCCATGATGAATGTGAAGCGAAATGCCATCACAGATCATGCTATCACTCGCCATGATTTCAAAGTCAACAAATATTAAACTTATTTTCACGAATTATTTTATCACCATTTCGACGCGTATACCGCAGGGATAGCGGCAAAGCGCAGGCGTATTGGCGTAAAACGCCAATAGCCGCGCGCCCCAAAATGATAAACAGGCAGCGCAGTTTGAACCCATCATGCGAAAACTGAGTGACTATCCTCCTTACAATTTCAAAACCACATCAACAAAAATGGCGAAAAAACTGAGACAAACCCTGCCCAAAGAATTCACCGAATTCTATTATTCCTGTTCGTCCGAATACAATCATCAATGGACAGATGAGGACATACAACGATTCAAAGAGATTCTCGAGCCATGTGACGCAAATGCGCGAGAGCGCGGCGGCTACAGAAAAGCAATCCACTCGCCCCCGATGACCTTTTGACGGCACAAAAAGCCGCGCGCGAAATCACAGCCTGCAAATGCAATTGTGATATTGCACCGGTTTTATTAATAGAATGCGCCCTGATGTAAGTAAGACAGAATCCAGACCCGATACCGCTTGGAAAAGTGAATTACAAACGATAATGATGTGGGCCGTGCTATTGCCTGCGGCAATACGCACGGCTTTGACGCGGGCTATTGCCGGTGGCAATACACCCGCGTTTTTTTTGTATGATAACCTGACAATCACCTTTTTTATTGCTATAATAAAAAAGTTATTGTGTGCTCTATCGCTTTCATCATAGGCGAATCGACGAATTGTCAAAAACACGACACAACAAATTTCAACACTTTAAAACAGGGGATTTTCAGATGATAAGCTGTAAAACTTTTTTATCACTCAATGGTCAGGCCCCCGTTGAGTGTCTCCCTATTACCGAAAATAACGAAATTTCACTCTGTCAAAACGGTGTGACATCGCGCAATTCGGCATTGGCAATCCTCCAATTGGACGAGCATGATGAACTCGTCGTCGTCAGACTGACTGAAGTTCCTGTCGCCCTCGAAAGAGCTGGACGGCGCATCACACTCCGAACGGACAAACCCATTCGAATCTGCGAAAAAGACACGCTATGGATTGACAATACCTCGATTGAAATTGTCAAATCGACGTTTGTCATTACCAAACCCGCGCCAAAATCAACCCTCATCCAGACGGCACGTAAAGTCGTCGCTGCATCTGCCGCAGTCTTCTCGATGGTTGCTTTTGCTGCATGCGAAGAAGATGGTTGCAACAACGGCGAACAGAAATGCAAAAATAACGATGTCTACATCTGCGCAAACAATTCCTGGAATTTGCTGGAAAAATGCAGCGACGAGGAGATGTGCGTTGAAACAGAGAATTCTTCTGCATCATGCCAACTCTCCAGTACGTCTGGTGTTGCAGAGCCACTGCCCTATGGTTGTAAAACCGATGAAATGAAATGCGAAGACAACAATGTCTATAAATGTGATGATGGACATTGGAAGCTCGAAAAAGAATGTAGCGAGTCCTGTTACGAGGAATCAAATACTTCCGCGTATTGTAAGATAGAAGAACTATCGGGTGACATATCCCCTGAAGTACCTATAGAATGCACTGCCGATGAAATGAAATGCAAAAATGACAATGTCTACAAATGCATTGAGGGCTATTGGGAATTGGAGCAAAAATGCGGCACTTCAGGATGTATCCAGGCATCGAACACCTCCGCACACTGTGATGTCGAACCAATCATGGGTGACGCTCCTGCCGATGAATGTGTTCCAGATGAAATGAAGTGCGAAGAAGGCAATGTTTACAAATGTGAGGATGGTTTTTGGAAATTAGCTGAACAATGCGAAGCACCTGCAGAATGTGTCGAAAAATCGAACACCTCTGCCGTATGCGAGGCAGCCATGACAGACGGAGAAATGCCCGCACCGGAACCTGATATTCCGACACCAAAACCAGTACAGCCCCCCGAAGAAGATGCATAACTCCAAACGAACATGCACTTACCTAACGATTGTACTTTAATTCCAACCCAGGGTGGCGCGCTTGCCGTTTCGTCATCCTTGGGCACTTTTTGTGCCGTTATGCCCGATGAACTTGAAGCGTTTCAGGCATTGCTTGATCATCGTCGGGCATTAACCAAACTCCCACAACAGTTGCGCGAACGCCTCGATAAACACGGTTTCTTTGGCGATCCGCGTCCCTATCGAAAACCTCGGCAACTACTGCAGTTTCAGGTCACCAATGCCTGTAATTTGCGCTGTGCCTATTGCAGTGCCTGCTCGGGAATTGCTCGACCGAACGAGCTCACCCTCGAACAAGTCAAACAAGTTATTGACGACGGGATTTCACTCAACCCAAATTTACAAATCTCTTTTACAGGCGGAGAGCCACTTATCGTTCCCTGGCTTTTCGACGCCATCGACTATGCCCAGAGCAAATCCAAACCATCTGTCGGACTATTGAGCAATCTATTATTATTAAAAAATAATGATATTTTATTACATAAAGTCGTCGATCATATCAAAGACGGCCTTAAAATACAAATGAGTATATCCGGTGCCGATCGCGAAGTTTGCAATCGCCTTTCGGGGCGCGATTGCTATGACGATGCCATTCAGGTCATACACAAAATCCATGAACATGGCGTGCTGCCCAATCTCGATGTCATGATTAGCGCACCCGATGCACAGGCCAATATCGATGCTTTTGCTGATTTTAGACGCGCTTTGCCCAGTGATCTCAAAATCACCCTGGGAATTCTTTATCCCTGCGGACGAGAACAGGGAGAACATACTTTTGAAAATAGTCAACTGCAGGAAGAAACACTCGATGCCATTGCATTCGAAGGTGGCGTCACAGTACCTGCACAGGAAACCTCACCACTCACAAATCGACGAAAAGCATGTATGTGCGTTGAAAATGAAAATATATACATCCGAAGTGATGGATCTATTTTTTCATGTTTCAAACTTGTAGAATGTTTTGGTCATATTTCTGAGGGACTAAAAAATGTCATGGCAAAACGCCGAAAAACGGCCACAAAAGCTGTCGATCTTCCAATGTGCCGTTCCTGCCCCTTTGTCAGTTTATGTGCCAGCGGCTGCCGAGCAGATAATATTATATTGAGTGGATCGACCAAAGCACCGATCTGCGGCAAATGGCGCAGACAACTCATTGCCGAAATGCTTTTCGAAGACAAAACATATATCTTTGACTGGCATATTCGATATCAATTGGCCGAAGCACGAAAACGGGGCATCCAAACCCCGGCGTTTATCATAACCGAAATGACCGATCACGGCGGCATTATGCCTGTTCAGTGAAAACCAGAATCACCCAAAAAAGCCGCGTATCCCAAAGGGATAGCGAGCATTGACGGGCAATTCGCACGTCTCTTGCAACGCGTATCCCCCATAGCGTCGCCCCAATAAATATATAATTAAATCAAATTCTGAAGCCAATAAAGCTGAGCATCAATGGTATCTGCTACGGCCTGTGCCTGCTGATTCTGCGCGGGCTGTGTAAATGGGTTGCCGATTTCTTTATGTTTCCAGGGAACCCATGTCTGTTTGTACCAGTCCCAGTCGATGTCAGCACCAGTATTAGGCGGGTTCGTCCCCTCGTATGCCGAAAACGTACGAACGCCAGAAGCAGGAACGACTTCCTGACCGCCAGAAAGATGATAGATATGAAGATTCTGGTGATTCGGGAATTGGGATGTCATATTGACAGCCCAACCACCATAATAAGTTCCGGAAGGCCTGACTGGATTGTTGATTTTCGTCGTTGTAACACCAAGTTCACCGTCTTTGACACATACACCATCATACGACGAAACATAGATATTAATATGATCATACGTATGCGTCTTGCGAAGTTCCTGAGCAATCAGAGTGACAAGACAGCCACCGCGCGAACTGCCGGCGAGTACGATATTTTCGGTGTCAGATGTAATCTTGGTTTTAATCCAACTGACAAAACCTTGAACCAGATGGGAGCGTTTTGAACTCGACATTGTGTAGTCAAAATTGTTGTCGGTGGCAACGGCGAACCAGGCATTGGGGAACCAATTGTAAGATTTGAGCTTCATCGCCATCGAACGCTCATCGAGCGAAATACCAGTACACTGGACATCACCGCAGTTTTTATCCCAATCGGCAGCCTGCCCGGTCACACCATTGGCATGACCGCTGCTCGACTGTTTTTGGCCTGCAGTCATGAAAATCACATTTTTGTGGACACTTGGATTGGCAACCTGGGCAATGCGAACATTGTGCAGCACACCGAGATCGGCACCAGAAACGTTGAATGCACTAAATTCCGGAACAATTTCCTTTTTGCCCCAAAAATTGACTTTTTTGGCAACACGCTTGGCAACGAGTCCGCTCATGGCATTCCCCGAAGGATAAACTGGCTGGCCGGGAATCAATGCAGAACTCTGCTCCACCACATCCATATCGGTTTCATCCATTGAATCCATTTCGGCACATGATGCAACGCAAATCAATGGCAAGCATGCCAAAAGCGAAAATAATGACTTTTTCACAACGCCTCCCTCTTGGAAATATTACACATGATGAAGAAAACTTTTTCTAAAAAACAGCAGTACAATGCCGTTTGCTGAAATAACAAAATAATTATATCTACCACTCTTTTACTAAACAACAAAGTATTTTCATTTGTATATGAATGCACACCCAAAGAAAACGCAGCACATTTACCCGATAGATCAATGGGCTGTCTCTTTTTCTTAAAACAACGCCATTGAGAATTACCACAATAATCACCCCACACCCCACAGGATCTATGTTATGATACTGCTTGCGCCAAAGGCGCATGTTTTATAAGAATAATCAGTCGGGAGTTCAAAATGTCCAATATTTATGCAGAAAGAATCGATTTGCTGCGCGCTCTGATGCGCAAAAATGGCTGGTGTGCCGTCATCATTTCGGGTTCGGACCCACATTCGAGTGAGTACGTTGCCCCGCGATGGCAGCAGGTCAAATGGATATCGGGATTTACCGGAGAAGCGGGAGACGTCGTCATTACGGAGGATCATGCAGGCTTGTGGACGGACACCCGGTATTTTATTCAGGCGGCCAAGCAGCTCCCGGGCACGGGGATAGAACTGCACAAGACAAACGTGCCCGACCAGGTGCTGATCCCCGAATGGCTGGCCAAAACGCAGAAAAAAATTCACCGAATCATTGCCGTCGACGGCCTGTGTCAGTCGGTATCGGCCATCGAAGAGATCGAAGAAGCCTTTGTTTCTGCTGGTAAAGCCCGCCCATGTATTGTCGGGATTCCAGATATGCTCGACGAACTGTGGACAGATCGACCGGCCATTCCCGCGCAGCCAGTCACACTTCTGAGCGATGTTTACACTGGAAGTTCCCGCAGTGAGAGAATTGCCTGGCTTCGCGAAGAAATCCAAAAACGCCATTGTGATGCCATGCTGATCACCGCACTCGACGAAATTGCATGGCTGCTCAATATCCGTGGTTCAGATATTGAATACAATCCGATTGTCTTGTCCTATCTGCTGATCACGCCGTCAGACACCCGTTTGTATATACAAAAATCGGGCACTCCGGATGAGGTCACGGCTGCGACGTTTGCTGCGCTCGAAGCCGATGATGTCCGCATTCTGCCCTACGATGCCGTCCTTGAGGATTTAAAAGCCTTTGAAGGAGAGCTGTTTGTCGACAAATCCTCATTGAATTACTGTCTGCACGAGGCATTGAGCGATTGCGGCTATATAGCGGGCGAATCGCCGATCATCCTCAAGAAATCGATAAAAAATGCCACCGAAATCGAAGGCATGCGCAAAGCGCATATCGTCGACGGTGTAGCAGTCGTTCGATTCTTGCACTGGCTCGAAGATCAAATCAAAGCAGGAAAAACCGTTTCGGAATGGGATGCTGCGGTTCAATTGGGCAAATTCCGCAGCGAATGTCCCGACTACCGCGGGGACAGTTTTGAAACGATTTCGGCATGGGGCGAGGGGGCGGCATTGCCGCATTACGTCACGCCGAACGACGGATCGACGAAGATCGGCAATCACGGATTGTATTTATGCGATTCGGGCGGACAGTATCTGTATGGTACAACCGATATCACGCGCACAGTTGCCGTCGGCCCATGCACCGACCTCGAAAAAGAGGATTACACCCTCGTCCTGCAGGGGCATATTCGACTTGCCATGTGTATATTCCCCAAAGGTACAGCCGGATGCCAAATCGACGTGCTGGCGCGCGAACCCTTGTGGCGGCGATACCGCAATTTCGGGCACGGCACCGGTCACGGCGTCGGTTTTTATCTCAATGTTCACGAAGGCCCGCAAAATATCCGCCAAGGATTTAAGAATCAACCGCTGCTGCCGGGCATGATTACCTCGAACGAACCGGGGCTGTACCGCGAAGGGATGTACGGCATCCGCCATGAGAATCTGATTCTGTGCGTCGATGCGGGGGTCAGCGATTTTGGGCGCGACTGGCTCAAATTCGAAACAATTACCCTCTGCTATTTCGATACGGCCCCCATCGTTCGTGATTTGCTCTATAAAGACGAAATCGACTGGCTTAACAAATATAATGAATCAGTCTATCAAACACTCGCACCACACCTCTGTGCGGATGATGCCAGATGGCTTCGTCAAAAAACGCTCCCCATTTAACTTGTTTCAGTGCATGTGCAGAATGGCAGGGGCAAATGCAATTCAAATGTGTGTTTGCCCTTTTTTAATGTATGATAGTTGCGCTGCTCAAAAAGCCAGTTGCCTATGATTCTTTATTGTGACCATTGTATATGACTCATGAAGCAGGCATGTTTACAACAAAGGACATGTACCCTTGTCAAAGACGTTATTATGCTCCATGCCTGCCGACATTAGCATTGGCACAAGTTTTGCTAACACAGTTATAGCGAGATTTTTTTGTTACTCTCGTATCTCACATTCAGAACTGTCGATTTCATTTTTTTAAGAGGTATGATCATGTGCAACAGATTACGAACAATTATAATATTGATAACGCTTGCGGGCATTTCTCTGTTTTCCTATGCCTGTAATCGACCTCCTAATAGTATTTCGCCCATACAGACTGAGTCTGTGCAACAACATCATCATCATCATCGCCCCGTGGTTGAAGGTATCTATCAAAAAATTGACTATTCCGTATCTACCAATGTACTCCCGCAGCTAAAACTTTATATAGGCGATTCATACATCTATGCCAGTGAAGCAGCCATGATCCTCAAAAGAATAGTTTTTGAAGAAACTCAGATCGAGGTTGGCTCATATTTATGTACGAGAATTTACGACAGAGAGAATAGTGATGTATTACTCGAAGTAATAGCACGTGAAAGCACACGAAACGCTATTCTCAAAAAATGCACCGATACCTGATGGGTAAACGGCTTGTACAAGTGCAGGGCACATGCGCTTTATATAGATCTGTCTGATATTTTTTGGAGAGGGGAAGCCATATAAAAAATCCCGGCCGTATCGTCAGATAGGCCGGGAAAATGCCGTTCGTATCGCAACGCGATAGAACGGCGAAAATATAATGTATATATCCAAATATCAATTGACCGGACAGACAATCTTATAGGTTGCAGAATTGTTATCGCTGTTACATTCGACGGGAGAATCATCGCCAAATGTAAACTGCAGATAAAGTGCATCACCACTCGCCGGAGTATAGTCGAATTTCATCGAGATTTCTCCGTTCGCGCTGATCGTTTTATCGGTCTTGACGGTACCGATTTCTTTGTAATCGCTATCTTTATCCGATGCCCAGACATGAATTGTAATTCCCGCTGATGCTGTCGCCCAGCCGACATTGACAACTTTAAAGTAAATGGGAATGGGAGGATCGCAGTTGTAAGGTGAAGATATGTCTTTGATGGCCAAGTCGGGAAGATAGGTCGCGCCTGGCTGAACATTCAAACGGAAATTGTTCAACACATCGATATTCCAGTTATTGCGGACTTTTTGCGGAATCGTGCCATCATCCGAAACGTTTGTAATACTGTAAGCATGCTGATTGTATATTTTGCGGGTATTGATCCAATCACGATCTGGACTGGCAAAGACGTGAATTCCCTGATACCCCTGAAGCGCTTCGCCGCCCTGTGCCATGAGCTCCTGCACGCAAGGATCATCCCCGCCCTCGATATCAGCAAGCGATTCGGGGCAGCGATTGCCTTCACCGTATGGATTGGAACAAACTATTATTTCGGCATGACCATCATTATTGACATCGACAATGACGGGATATTCCCAATGAGTTCCCGATGTATTGCATTTGCAGTATTTCGTCTTGCCGGTCTCACCATCATACACGCGCAGGAAAAATTCATCATTATAAACGACATCGGCTTTGCCATCTCCATCGAAATCAAAAACAGATGACCCCGTTTTGGCCGATGTATAATCGTGTGTCGTTCTGCGCCAGAGAAGATTTCCCTTGTAATCATAGGCAAGATAGGCATAGCGGCCCGCAAAAGTCAGCTCAGGATTGTCTGTACTGTCGAGATTGGCAATCGTCGGAGGCCCGCCGGCCTGGGCATCGTGCACAACGGGTTTTTCCCAAAAATCAGTGCCGTCATGCTTAAAAGCCATGACGGTGTCATTGTTTGGACGAACCACAAATATCTCTGGCAAGCCATCCAAATCGAGATCACCAATTGCGGGATATCCGTCTGGATGCTCACCACGAAAATACAATGGTACGAGCTTCTTATTATCAAAATCGACATTGTATGCAACATTGCCGCCCACTAATTCGAGAATGTGATCGCCATTGAGATCGGCAGCAACCGGGTAATCGCACGCCTGATGCCAATAGGCATCGTCGCCACAAGGAAAGCGTGCAATCATCTCACCCGTCTGACCGTTGTACACGTTATAGCGGCTGTAAACCTCGGGAATGCCGTCGCCATTAAAGTCGGCAATGCCCGGACCACTTTGCCCGCATTCATTGTAATCACTGTTGTGTACCCAAATGAGTTTGGCTTCATGGTTATAAGCCGCAATTTTAAAATGCTTGGTGAGGTCATTGCCATTTAGAACACATGTGACAATCTGAAGGCCCGAGACATCGATATCATTGTTCGCGACATCCTTGACCTTCTGCTCGGGATATTTGTCTTTGGGATAGAGCTTACCGATAGCGACCTGGCTACCACCGTCCGTCATCGGCTTGCCATCGCTGAAGTGAAGCATTTTTCCATCTGTCCCACGCAAAATGCGCAGTATACCATTACCGCGATATTCGCCTGCCCACGAATTAAACACGACTTCCGGAATCGTATCATTATTGACATCCGCGACCATCGGCGCTGACATAACACTCAGGTAGGTGGGAAATTCATTATCTTTCGGTGTATTGTCCTGAGCCCCCCAATGCCATACAGGCGTCGGCTGGACCTTGCCCCCCGTTGGATGCGCTTCACATTTTGCCCCCGTAGGCTGAGGCAAACACTGATGGCTTTCGGGATCGCAGTATTGACCATTCTCACACATGTAATTGTCAACACAGCTCGTCACTGGCTTAAAACATTGATGCGAAGTACAGATTTCACCGGAAGCACAGCATTTCTCTGTACCATCCTCCATCTGACAGCGCACGACACTTGCATCACAGGCAATGTGACACACCTCATTGTCGCAAACTTCGCCTGACTGGCAGCAATCCTGACCACAGGCATTCTCCTTCGAACAGCATGTTGAGCGTTTGCCACAAAATTCATCCACACTACAGCAGGATTCACCACATTTCTCGAGACCTGTCTCGAAGCAAAACGTGCTTGGTTGGCAAGTTCCTTCTATGCACTCAAAATTGACATCACAATAGACATCGCCACACTGGATCTTCTCCTGACAATAACTCCCCTGAAAACAATATTCATTGTCATAACAAGTGACGCCGCCACAATCCCCAATCGGTCTGCAGCCATCATCATAACACATCTCATCATCATGACATGTCACACCGCCACAATCACCCGATAACCTGCACTCATCTTTAAAACAAGCTTCATCTTCGGTACAGGTCAGACCACCGCAATCTCCCTGAACATGACATGCATCATTATGACAGACTTCATCGCCCGTACACGCAATGCCACCACAATCCCCCTTTTCATGGCAAATCTCATTCACACAATACTGCTCATCCGTGCAAGTAACGTCACCGCAAGGCGCGCCCGTTACTTCTTCCCTGCATTTGTTCGAAATGCAGATAAAACCGTCCTTGCAGATTTCTCCGCCACAAAGATCAACACAGACATCATCCTGACATTTTTGGTTATCACCGCATTTCTTTCCACCGCAGGTATTATCTTCCTCTTCGGCGCATTTGCCGTTTTTGCATGCACCTTGACATTCTAATTGTGCACAGGGGTCAGACTCATCCGTGCAAACACCATTGGCACATACACTGCCCTGCGGACATTTGTCGCCTGTTTGGCAGGCATCTCCTAATTTTAACTCCGAAGTGTGAACAGGAACTGGACTGCTGCTGTCATCCGAACAGCCATAAGCACTCAAAACCAAAGCCAAACCAGTCAGAATCAATCGGGTCTTTTTTTGCATAAACGCCTCCGCAAAAAAGTTGCTCTGCTATATTTAGCAAACCGTATCATAATCTCAATACTTAAAAATGGATACCGAGTGATTCAGTTCACCCCTGATTCGTTTTCATCCTCATGTTTTCTTCACAAAAGTGAGCATCCTGTGATGCGAACAATTCCGTAAAAAAAATGGCTATGTTTAACCAACTTGGATACAACTTAAGCTCCTTCAAACGACCTCAAATCGATTTGTATAAGGCAGCCGGGCTTTTGCATACGCCCGGCTTTTTCTGCCTATTGCCTGCGGCAATACGGCAGAAAGGACGCGCTATTGCATACGCGCGTCCCTTCCTTTTCATGCATCATTCTCCTACTTCACACGTTCAAACTTCTCGCCACGGTAAACTCTGACCGGATTCCCCCGAACCAACCGCGTATGCTCGCGCCAGGCGCTATTTTTCTGATTCTGGGCGGCTTCCGCTTCGCGTGCAGCAAAGATGGCATTGAGCTTTTCCATCGCAATGCGGCGGTTCTGCTGCTGGCTGCGTTCTTCAGTTGCTGTCACGGTTATCCCCGTAGGCACATGGATCAGGCGAACACCGGTCTCGACTTTGTTCACATTTTGCCCACCTTTGCCGCCGCAGTGAAACCGTTCAAACCGAATATCCCCCTCTTTGCAGACTTTTTCGACTGCCGGTATCACACTCACATCGATAAACCAGTTCTTCCGCCCATGATGCGGACGAAAAGGACTCTGACATATCCACTCGACGGTTCCCTCCAGTCCACTCAAATCCTGTTGTGCCGAAAATAATATCGATTTGTGACATCCCGTCTGAAATCGATTTTCACAGGCTTCACACAACAAGATATCCGGATACTCCTTTTGAAGTGATTCAAAGAATAAAGTCACTGCACGCGAACATTCCAAGGGGCCAAGGCCAGCACTAATCTGTATCAGCATTTTTAACCTCCGAGCTGTCTTTATAATTATATAACGGTTTTAACAGATGCTCGATATCGACGGTATCGACAATTGCATTCTGTATATCGCTCAGATTGCGATAGCAGAACGGCGATTCATCGAGCGTTGATCTGCCGATACAGCTGCTGTATATCCCGTCCATGGATTTCTTATATGCCGATACACTGAATAGATTATGTACATCCTCCCTTTTATATAAGCGCCCCGAACCATGCGGTGCAGACCAATTCCATTCGATATTGCCTTTGCCTTTGCCCAGTATCACACCATCCTTCATGTGAACAGGAATGATCACTGGTTCCCCCTGTTGCGCTGAAATAGCGCCTTTGCGCAAAATATAAAGATCATCTGTTTGAGCAATATAATTATGACAACAGCTAAGCATGTCGCCCGCAGGTTTCCATTTCATTCGTTTCAGAATCCTTTTGAGAATCGTCTCGCGATTGACCTGTGCAAACTGCTGAGCAATGCCGACATCATGCAGATAATTCTGCATGAGCTCACCTTCAAGCCAGGTCGTTTCGAATGGCTCCGAAATTCCCTGCCCCTTCAATGCACTCTGACCTTCCCTGCAATAATACTCACAAACCTCTTTGCCTAAATGCCGACTGCCCGAATGAACGATAATATAGATATCATCATTTTCATCGCGATCGATTTCGATAAAATGATTGCCGCCGCCCAGCGTTCCAAGACTACACAATGCCTTTTCCTGCTGAATATGCCCAGCACACGCCATATCATCAAAATCGAAATCCGCTGCGGCATTCTTATGAACATGATATCCCGAAGGCACTGCTTCGCGAATCACCGCATCCAACTTCTGATACTCGAGCTTTGGGCGCTGCAGCTTCACCATCGTCATGCCACAGCCAATATCAATACCGACGAGTTGCGGCAAAACAGTTTTATTCAATGTCATCGTCAGTCCTATCGGACCGACTTTGCCTGGATGTACATCCGGCATGATTCTAACAATCGATCCTTCCATTGCCCGATGATTACAAATCATCTTGATCTGCGCAAGCGCATACCTATCCACGGCAATCTCAGGATTGTCCACAGTATAAATCACAGCGTCGCAATACACGCCGTGAACACCTTCTCTGTTCATAGATTTCTCTGTCGTTTGATGTTAAACCACAACCGTCAGAGATGCGCATGAAATCACATATTTACAGATTCAACTCGCTCGTCTGACGTAAAATAATATCATTGTAAAATGTATTCGATCTGCGCATTTTATCCTCCTATTAATAAAAATAATAAATAACAACGTCCCTGCAATTCCCGGCAGTGACACAACTGTATCAGAATAGCCATCGAATAACGGTCAGTCAATAGCCGCATTATCCAAATTAAAAAAAACGCCGCGTATCCCAACGGGATAGCGGCGTCAAGCGAGCCGTAGAGACGTG
>DGWW01000038.1 GCA_002395385.1 Myxococcales bacterium UBA4248 | reverse complement strand
GGAATGAATGCGCAATGAGCAATGCGCAGTGAGCAGTTAGCAGTGAGCAGTTAGCAGTTAGCAGTTAGCAGTTAGCAGTTAGCAGTTAGCAGTTAGCAGTTAGCAGTTAGCAGTTAGCAGTTAGCAGTTAGCAATGAATGAGTTCTCTGATTTATTCCTTAAGAATGAAGTTTTTTAGCTTTAGAAACCCACTTTAGTTTTGCATTCCCATTCCGCATTCCGCATTCCGCATTCCGCATTCCGCATTCCGCATTAATCAGAGTTGCCCTTTAGTTTTGCACATTTAATTATCAATTATCAATTATCAATTATCAATTATCAATTATCAATTATCAATTATCAATTATCAATTATCACCCCCCTATTCGCTCTCTTTGGCAGGTGCATTCTCGATTTTGGGTTCACTCGGGTTCATCCATTTGCGTGCCAGGAACAGCGCGACAGGCGAAATCATGGCGATGCATGCAAAGATGAGCCACATCTCCTGGGGGTGCTGTGCCAGATCGGGGAATTTGTCCGGATCCGGAATGTACCATTGAATAAAGAAGCCGACGTAGAGGCCGACGATAAATTTGGTCAGGAACCAGGGGAGATTGGCAATCCCGACGTATGCACCCATGCGGTCTTTGGGGGCTATCTGGGTGACATGCTGCAAAAATCTGGGCTGCCACATCGATTCGCCGATGGATCCGATTAAAATGTATGTCAGGAACAGGGCCGGTGTCGTTCCTAAACTCAGGAGGAACGTCGGTACCGCCATGACTGCTGTTCCGATGATCATCATTTTATAGACATTCTGGCGTGCCGTGAGCGCAGCGATTAACGGGGCACACAGGAAGACGATCAACGGGTTGATGTTGCTGAACGTCTCGAAGTTGTCAGAAATGGTCGGGAATGCACGGTAACTGCGTTCGAGATAGGTCGGAATGAGAATATTCTGGTAAGCAAAAAGCGTCTGTACCGGAATTAAAATGAAGATAAAGAAATCAAATTTGCCATCGGCAAGCGGATGGCGCTTAAGCCGGTCGAGCAGCGACAGATTTTCATTCGATTTGTTTTCGTTCTTTTCTGGATCACCCTCTGTGGGATCCTCGAGGGGCTTGGTCTTGGATCTGGCAATAAATACCAAATAGAGTACAAAAACGATGACCATGATACCCGCAATAAAAATGAGGGCACCCGAGATCCCGTTTGTTCCCGCAAGAAAACCCGGCTCAATCGCTTCGGGGGGAATGACACCATCTGCCGAAGGCACAAAGCCATCCTTGACCTGATCACCGGCAAAACGGCGAATGTGCGGCAAAATGAGGCCAATCAAAAATGCACCGAGATTCATGCCGGCATAGAGCATGGCATACGACACGGCAGACGTCTTTTTGTCGGAATACATGCGCGTGATCGAATAGACCGCCGGATTGAACACACCATAAGCAAGCGCAGCAAACAATAGGCAGGCAATGACGACAAAAAAGAAACCGGATCCAATGCCTGTGCCGAAGGGGCCGAATACCATTTCGGCAAATCCCATCACAAAACGGGATACGAGCAAAATAAAGATGGATATCCCCAACATTTTCTTTGGGCCCATCTTGTCGCTCATGCCACCCAAAAACAGCTGAGAAAAGGTGATGAGCATCAAAAAGCCACTGACGATCCAGCCGGCATGGACGTCGACACATCCCCCGATATTCTCAGGCTGAAGACAGGCCATAAACTGTGATGTGCCCTCCAATGTCTTGATATCGACGTATGGTGCGTCCGTCACCAATACGTTTTTGGTCATGAAGAGCATGAGGTAGGTCAGAATCCCAAAATAGGCCATTCCCTCGAAAACATTGATGATGTTGATACCAATGATCTCACGGGGAGCCTTGATAAAAGCCTTAAAGGGATCGATCGTCTCCTTGATGCCTTTTTTTACGGCTTCCTTAAAATTTTTCGGGGGCTCGTCCTCATGTGGTTCTTTGTCTTCAAATTCTGAAGAATCCCCCAACAATTCTGTCATGTCTTTTATTTTCTTTTCTAACTCGCCCAAGTTTTTTGTTCCTTATTCATAGGGGTGATTGTAAAAAAATGGGGCGCAGAAAAGCCTACATCCCCACCGTCTATGCATACTTTATTACGCGCAAGGGGGCCAATAAAAAAAGCTCGCCAAATGGCGAGCTTTTTTATGGGAGGTATTGGAACTATTCGTAGACAGAAGCCCAGGAAAGCTGCGTAACATTCGGATTCATGGCATCGAGATTCATGGCAAAAGACTGAACTTCTGTGTTTTGGGGTCGTAGTTTCTGTGTACCGGACGAAGCTTCATGGCTGTCACTAAACTGTAAACCTGTTAAGGCCACGAGCTGTGGTGCCAATGTAGTCGATTTTTCAGAACCTGCACAATATAATTGTGGTGTAATTGCCAAACCATATATTTTGGTTCCGTCGAGCGCGAGTTCATAGATACTCGAGTTTGTAAAGGGTTGGGCACTTTCTTCTGTGGTATTTTGAACGTTGCTGGCAACGGTGCCGTGTCGACGCGAAGTGGTTTCTGAATCGGAACCACTCAATTTCCAGATGGCAGCATTACCCTCAATCGTGCATGGATTGGACGGGTCTGTTTTGGTAATGAAGGTTGGGAAGTAAGTATCATAATTATAGATGATTGGCGCCCCACTCATCTTTTGGCGTGTTGCTATTTGCTTTGTATTATCTAACGGGTCTTTGGTATAAAAAGTGATCTTAAGATCATTTTGGTTGAAGTCCTTGATGTGGTTTTCACTGCCCGATAGGGTAAAATACTGTGAGAAAGAAATAAATTGTGATTTTGGCGTATCGCGATTAGCGAGCTGGTAGTGGTTGCCTTGACGATAGTCGTAGAAATTGGCTGCGTAGTTACGATTGGTCGTTTGAATATTTAAATTGTCATTTGCACCGGATCCAAAGGCGATTTGAATGATGCCCTGATTGGAATCGTACAAACTCACTGCAGGCCGGTAGGTAATGCGATCGAAACTGACATTGGTGCCAAGCATCGACGGAGCAAAAATGGGCTGTAGAACATTGAGGTCATTGTCATCTTTGGTGTAATGATTGGGGATGGTTTCGCCGGTGCCAATTTCCGAATCGGTCACGATGACACTGCCGGCGTCAATGCCATCGGTTAAATCAATGCGGTAGAGTGCACCAGAAGCGTCCCCTACATAGATGAGCTGTGCAATCGAGTTGAAGTTATTGGGATAAACAGCTGGTGAACCCGTTACTTTGTTGGGGAAATCATACCGTTTTACGAGCAGTTTGTCCGGAGTTCTGGGGAAGAGGCGCACGATGTACAGTGCCTTGCCCACGTAATCATTATCATCTGCATTCTCAGAATCATTCATTCCGCCGGGGAGTATGGCAACGGGTTCGAGCGTATAGGTGGTTTTGCCACTGGTTGTCGTTTTTATGGCGACATTGGCGATAATCGGCTCGGGGTAAGAATTACCCATGCGTTGGAACGGATAGTTCGTTTCATCGAGTGTGGTAACGGAGCCATTGTTACCTGCCATGTCCGGAAAAACATAGTTGTCAGCAGTCTTATCCGGATTGGAATGGTATTGCCATTGGTTGTCGATTTCCCACAAAATTTTGGGTTTGCCCGGATCGGAAATGTCCAAAGCATAGTAACCACGACCACCTTCGCGAAAACCGCCCACAACAACCGTTTTCCACGAATTCTTGTAGTCCTCTTCGGTAGGATCCATGACATCCGCCACATAAGGCGTAGCATTGATGTGATGCTGAGCACCGAATTTGGTCAATTGATATAAGTTAGGCATGACTGTTTTGGGGATAAATGCCCAAAGCTCGTCGCCTTCTTCGAATTTACTAAACGATAATGATGTCTTGGGATCGGGTTGGATTTTTTCATCTACATCAGCCGAAGTATACTCTTTGTCATTATTTTTACCCAATATGAAATTGTGAAGCATGCCATCGTTGGCACCCACGAGCAGCATGGTGTCGCGCAGCCAGTATTTCTTCGAAAATTCTTTATATGAGGCGTTGCGGTAATTGCGTCTGGGAGGCTCGACGACGACTGGCGAGGCATATTCGATGGTGCCAAGGGGCTGAGACGCTATGAACTGGCGTTGATCGCATTTTAAAATTGTACCCGGAAGACATTTGCCTGCATGGCAGACGAAGGTTTGGTCTTTGTCATCATGTGTACTGCCCGTAGCACCTTCTCCCTGTTCTGTACAATCGGAATGTTGATTACACTCTATTGTGCCGAGCTCTCTGAGAAATCCTGCAATACAAACTGAGGTTGAAGTTTTCTCTACCGGACTGCTCATTTGATCACAGACGGACATGCTGCTGAATTCAGAATTCTTGATGCATCGACCGAGATCACATCGCTGGGTCTCGCCAGCAACGATACCACAGTCATAATCATTCATACATTGATAGGGACTTAAAATATAGTTTGCTGTATTGTAGTTGACATTGATGTTTTTATTTTTGACCTCAGCACAGCTCTCTTCGTTGTTGATCTGTTCCTCGAGGAAATGGTAGTCGCCCGAAGCATGTCCTTGTTTGAAAGATCCGACGATATAGTGATTATCTGTACTCTTCTTTGTCAGATGTGCATTTTTGGGGGCCAGACGATAGCGAGGTGGGATAGAGGTCGATGTCGTATCTGCAGTATAATAATCGCCTGCAAAAATATATCGATTGGTTAAACATGTATTACTCATGCCACTGGGAATGATATGATCTTTATCATTGTTTGCGCACAAAGAACTATCTGAAATATATTGAACTTCGTATAAACCGGTCTCCTCGCCATTCGCATCTTTTTGTTTTACTTTTTTCATGTTCGAATTGGTGCGCAGGCTCAGACGCTCGGCTAAGTCGATGTACCAATCATCTTTGGCAGATTCGGTTGCTTCATCAGTCTCTTTTATGGGGTGGGTTTCGAATTCACCATCTTCGCAGCGCGTAGTCTCGCGCTGCAATTTCGTATTGCGAATCAGACCTTGCGTCGATTCGTAACCCGAATAGACCGTATAAAATCCGTTGTGGTATTTGCCGTCGATGTAGTTTGTTTTTAGCCCGATCGACGTCGTCGTCGCAACGCGGGTTTTCGAAACCGAAGAGACCAGAATCTTCGAAATGATCGAGTCGAGTGCCTTGGCGAGTGCATTGCTCGTCGTGTCGCGCGCATCGAAGAAACAATGCTTGGGGGTGTCGGATTCTGAACATAACGAAGATGATGGCATGGTCGCAGTGCCGCATTTTTCTTTCTTTATCTCGTTTGATGCCGATGCATTTTTGGTGAGACATGCCCTCGTTTCGATACATGTATTTTTGGTGATCATGGTTTCGAAGGCATCTTTGCCGTTTTCGCCGCTCGCTGTATCGGGATCGAATAGTTTTAATGTATCTGGATTATAGCATGTGCCGCCGTTAAACGCCATGCGGTCGAGTGTGTCGAAGTCTGCCGGGCTAAAGTCTTCGCCATAAGCAACGACGTACACTTTGACGCCGATCTTGCGCAGGTGATCGGCATCGTACCAGACGTTGTCCCTAAAACCATGGCCGTTTTCGTCTTTAGTAAAATCGGCTGATGTTGAAGAGGACGAAGATGGATTGCTTGCATAGACGCCCGAACCGACGGGTTTGCCATCGGTGATGAAGACGACGGCCTTTTGACGGCAGGCATAATCTTCGTCGTAGTCGGGTGCCGGATCGTTGTAATTGAATTTTTGTTTATAAAGTCCCTGGTCACCGCGCGTATCTGTCGCTGTGGGCTGCCAGTATTTGTTGTTGTCATTGATGTCCTGCCCGCCGAACATGTAGTAGAGATCGGCCAAAACCTCGCCAATCGGGGTGGCCGCCGTGGCGCGGTAGCTGCGTACCATTTCGATGAGCGACTGATTGCTCTTTAGAATCATGTCGGGATCGTCCGAAATCGTCGGGTAAAAAAGCGGTGCCGGAGTCTCGAGATCCGCATCCCACATGCCCAGATCCTGCGTGCAGTCCTTCTGCTTTTTGTAGGGCTTGTTTTGTAAATTCATGCCGACCGTGACGCCGTCGCCACGCGTAAACGGATGATAGCCGTACATGTGGATTTCGGACAGGTCGCTGAGTTCGGTGCCTTCTGCAACTTTGCTTTGGTATTTACTGGCATAAATACCACCATTGTTGTTTGTATAAAGGAATTCAAAGTCAAACTTACCATGACCTTTATAGGTTGCTACACCAATCTCAATGCAACCATAACGACTATTTGTATATGATGTACTATATCTATTTGTTTTTCCGTTGAAAGTAAATGAACTTTCACAATGCCAAGGAAAACTACCTGTATCTTTATATGTAATTTTATAAATTGCACAACCACCTAAAGAGGAAGTAGCAGTAAAACCATTCCTTTTGTCATTACAATATGTGTAATGATTGATATAATAATAAAATTTATCGCCAGGGTGCATATTATATGTTGTTTTATATTGGATATTTTCACCCGCTGGCGATGGACATCCTGCAGATGCAGTTTCTGTATACCCATTGCTGCATGAACTGATACACTTATCAACATCTAATATTCCACCTAATTCTGATCGAGAACCTCCGTTTGATTCTTTGTGATTACCATAATAAATGTGATCACCTTTAGAATAACTTCCTCTATTACTCTTATAAGCCTGCCAGACAGCATCCTCATTGTTTTTATCTACATCATTAGGAGGATTATACTTCCATTCCTGAACATGTAAATCGTTATCATCACGATTTTGATTTTCAGAATAATGATTTTCTTTTTCATTCCAAATGATGGTAAATCGGAGTGCCACGTCGGTATCGCCGCCCATTTCTTCAATTTGGCGTTTTGACGGATCATCGACGACGGCGTTGCTGGTGCCGTTGGCCATGCCGGCAAAACCGAATTTGGCTTTATTCTGGTAGCGCTGCAGGATGCCGTCGGGGTTGTAGGCGTTTTCGTAGTTCATGCCGGTGGCATCGACGAGATCTGTGTTGATTTTGCTCACCCCCTTAAACTCTTTTTTCGTTTTAATATATTTACATTCCTGTGATGTTTTGTCGCACGTCCATTGGCTGCGCGGAAGTTCGACGGTGTCTGTGCCAATTTCGGAAGGGGCTAATCTCGGCGTTCCCGTCAGGTCGGCGATGGCCTTGCTCAGCTTGGTATAGCGATTGGTTGCATCATCGTCATTCGGGTATTTGTCGCATCGTTGTTCGCCCGATGTCACCGTACCGTCGGCACCGTCGCACATCGAACCGGATGTATCGAGTACGAACATGATAATGGGGGCCAGACTTTTGGTTTTATCTTCATCGCCAACTTCGGCAAAAGCCGTATTTGCAGTACCCATCGCGGCAGCAGTGACAGCCATGATGGTCGAAAAATAGATAAACTGATGCTTTTTATTTTTTAACATAGCTATGTATCCTTATTAATATCAATAAGAATTTCGATCAATGTGGGTAGAAACCCACACTTTATATCTTATCATATCATGCGCCTATAGTAAATAAAAGCCGCTTGTACATTCACAAAAAAAACGCACCGCGTATGGCCAAAAGCCATAGCGGTGCGCAAGCCGCCCGTAGCCGCAGGCAAGGGCGGCAAAAACAAGTGGGTGGCACTCAGTAAACTGTGATTATAGGGGGAGAAGAAAAAGTTCCCGGTGTTGGGGCAGGAGAATGTCGGAATTAAGCGACGATTTCCCAAGGGTATTTGTCTACGTGACGTCTCACAAAGGTTTCGCCGGTTGTTCGATCGACGTAGATCGTAAGTAGAATTTCCGGTGGTTTTTCCCATCCTGTAGGCTGTTGGTGGTGTGCTGTTGCTTTGAACTCTTTGGAATGAGTCATGTCATAGAGGGTAAATTCATAGACCACACCCTTTCCGCCTGCAGCCCACTCGTCCGTTTTCATAAATGAATCCAACACCTTTTGATTGGCTCTTGGATATTGCTTTAATGCGTTTAACGCGATATCCTGAGCCGCTTCCATGTTTAGTTTTTTCATAAATCAACTCCGGATACATTAAACCGCTTATAACGGCCAGCCTGATTCAATACGACGCTCTGCTTTTGACCGAGCGCAAGTAAAAATCTAGCATCATTTGGTGAGGCTTTCAATGTGTTTTCAAGCATACCGGGATGTGTGTGTGCCGAAAGTTTCCACTTTTCGTCAATCAACTTTTTTAAAATATGTCCAATTGGGGTTTCATTATAGTAGCCCCGGACGATAATACGCCGATTGCCCTTTGTAAAAAGCGAAAATTCCACATTTTCTGTTGCAGCAAACCTTACAATATCCTGAACCCTAATGTGGGACTTTGCAAATTCAAGCGTATCTCCGGCTTGCTTAAGTTGTTTCAAGATGGACTTTTGTCTTTGCGATAATTTTAAGTAATAACTCTCGGTATGTGTTGTTTTGTGTCGTTTTTTTAGCCAATGCTCGTAAGCATGAATATCATCCGTCATGAGCCAGTATACAAATATGGGGCAGACGTTAGTATGTCACACTACGTCTGCATCGACGACAAAAATTCGGCATTCGTCTTGGTCTGCGAAAGCTTGTCGAGCAGGAACTGCATGGCATCGACGCCATTGAGGTTTTGTATGATCTGGCGCAGGATCCACACGCGGTTGAGCGTGAGCTGGTCGAGGAGGAGTTCCTCTTTTCGGGTGCCCGATTTGGCGATGTCGAGGCATGGGAACGTGCGGCGTTCCATGAGTTTGCGGTCGAGGTGCAGCTCGCAGTTGCCGGTGCCCTTGAATTCTTCGAAAATGACTTCGTCCATGCGCGACCCCGTATCGACGAGTGCGGTCGAGATGATGGTCAGCGATCCGCCGTCCTCGATGTTTCGGGCGGCACCGAAGAAGCGTTTG
>DGWW01000039.1 GCA_002395385.1 Myxococcales bacterium UBA4248 | reverse complement strand
TCATTCTTGCGTGATTGGGTTTTGCCATTTGTCAATGTCTGTTCATTCTTGCGTGATTGGGTTTTGACAATCGGCAATGTCTGTTCATTCTTGCGTGATTGGGTTTTGACAATCGGCAATGTCTGTTCATTCTTGCGTGACTGTCTTTTGCCATTTGTCAATGTCTGTTCATTCTTGCGTGACTGTCTTTTATTCTGCAGGGCTACCGCATTTAAAAAATGTTGCGATAGAAGTCCTACGGGCTTTATTGTTCCGGCCATGGTTATCGACAGTAGAGGCGTTTGGCTTATGTGACCGTTGGGCATGCCCCACTGTCAAACCATGCTTTGTCATTATCTATGTCCATCACAATAGGCCTTTGAATTCGGAAATTCATTCATCATTCTGCATTCATCATTCTGCATTCATCATTGTCAATCCATTCCTGGTGTGTTACATTTTATTTCAGTCTCTTGCACAGAAAGGAGTGTGACGATGAATACTCGCATTGATGCTCTCATTATAATGATACTCTTTCTGGCCGCATTTTCAGGATGCAGCAACGATAAGGAAAAAATGGACGACGTTTGCACGAAGCTCAAGGCAGCGTCCCAAATGACGGATGATTGCAGTGCCATGGCTCAAAAAATTGGGCCATTGACCCAAAAATTTGAGACAATTCTGGCAAACCTCAATCAAAATGTCCCCGATGAAAAGGAACGTGCGCTTTACATCGATTCGGTTTCTCAGTGCTTGAGTGCCTATACGGAAATATCAACCGGTTCCTGTGGTCAGGATGACGCTGTGAAAAAGGCAATGCCGGGCATGAATTAGCAATGTGCAATGAGCAGTTAGCAATGTGCGATTAGAGGATTCTCAATTTTATTCCTAAAGAATGGAGGGGGGGACAGGGGCGTCGAGTTCTATTTTTTCTTGTGTTTTTCGTTTCACCCTTTCAGGGTGATTATTGTTGGGGAAATCGCTCTTTCCCGGGGTTGCGCTATTGCTCCACCCCGGGCTGTAATCTTCTCGCCCTTTCAGGGCTTAATCCAAGCAATAATCAAGTTTTTAGTAATGTCTCGAATGTCAATGTTTTTTAGAATGCGACGTCCCTGAGGGGGGGCTTCAGAGATTTTTTGGGGGCTTGCATCCCAATTACGAATTACGAATTACGAATTATGAACGTCATCCACCTTTAGCTTTAGACTTCACCATTAGTTTTGCATCCCAATTCCGCATTCCGCATTCCGCATTCCGAATTAATCAGACTTCACCTTTGGTTTTGCATCCCAATTCCGCATTCCGCATTCCGCATTCCGCATTCCGAATTGATCAGACTTCACCTTTAGTTTTGCATCCCAATTATCAATTATCAATTATCAATTATCAATTATCAATTATCAATTATCAATTATCAATTATCATTAAAGCGTTTCCCTTGAGTGTTGCATTCCCATTGCCCATTGCTCATTCCACACAGCTTCCCCAAAAATTTGCCACTCTCCCATAATTGAACAGAATACACCCTGCAGAGATTGCTGCCTTAGGAGTAAGGTGTATTCATGACAAGGAATGTTAAGCAAAATCGCAAACGCGAACCCAAAATGACGCAGCTCGACAAGCAGGGATGGAAAAGCCTGTTTTCGGTTTTGGTTAAGATTATTGTGACATGCGTCATTGCGGCAGGCATTCCTTATGGAGTTTATCTCTATTATCGCCATCTGGTCGAAACGGATTATTTTTTGCCGAAAACGCTGACGGTTCATGGCAATCTGCGTGTGGATGATCAGTCCATTGTCGATGCATCGGGGCTCAAGCTCGATGGGGTGAATCTCTTTGAGGTCAATGTCAACACCGTAGAAGGTAATATCGAGACGCTCCCCTGGATCAAAAAAGCCAAGGTGACCATTACACTTCCGGATACGGTCGATGTCGAAATTGTTGAGCATCAGCCTCTGGGCATTGTCAATGACGGCCAGCTCTATGTTGTGGATGGCGAAGGGCATGCGATTAAGCCCTGGACGATCGAAGACACATTGATTCCTCCCATTGTCAGTTTGGACAAACCGCTCGTGGATCATGCCGATGTCGTCGTCGAAGCCTTTCAACTTGCGGATGATATGACGCGCCAGGGGTATCCGCATAAAATACAGGAAATTCATTACGATGATGCGACGGGGTATACCGTTTACTCCGAGACGAGCGAAATACGGATCGGTTATGATCGTTTTGATGAACGTATCGAGCGACTTTTGATCGTCGACAAAATTCTCGAAGATAAAAATGTCATAGCCGATTATATCCTGCTCGACAGCGATAATGCGCTCGATCGCATTGTCGTCAAGCCCAAGACGCCGGAGCCCGAAATGGCTCGTGAAACTGCCGAGTCAGATAAATCCAAAGAAGATGCCAAGGCGGAAGAAGCCAAAAAAACAGACGACTCGAAGCAGCCTGACACAGCCAAAAAGGCAGAAGATGCTAAAAAGGTCGATACGAAAAAGAAGGGGGCTAAAAAAGCCGACGTAAAACCGGACAAAGCCCGGAAGCAGGCGGAGGAGAAAAAGTCCGAAGATGCTCCCGCAAATGATGGTGAGCCTCCGGAAAAGCTCGAAGAACCACCCCAAAAGCTCGACGAACTACCTCAGGCACAAACTGCAGATGAAAAAGCCTCAATGGACTGAATATCAAGACTTATATAACCCATAACTCATTGGAATCGTCATGACCGTTAAAATTGGTGACATACTTGCCGGAGTGGATATTGGTTCAAGCAAAACCTGTGCAGTGATTGGAGAGGTCACTCCCGAAGGCCTCAATATTATCGGGGCAGGTTCTTCGCCTTCCAAGGGCATACAAAAAGGTGCTGTAACCAATATTGATGCAGCAGCGCCGTGCATCCAGTCGGCGATAGAGGTGGCCGAAGTCATCGCAAATTGCAAGATTTCGAGTGTCATAGTCGATATTACCGGCAGTCACATTCAGGGTATCAATTCCAATGGTGTGGCTCCTGTCAAAGGTGAAGAGATCGACGATGCGGACATTGCCCGCGTGCTCGAAAGTGCCAAAGCCGTTGCGATTCCTCCGGATCGTGAATTTCTGCATGTACTTGCTCAGGAATACATTCTCGATGGCCAGCCGAATATCCGCAATCCCAAGGGGATGACCGGTGTGCGCCTCGAGGCCAAAGTCCATATCGTGACCGGTGCCATCAATTATGCGCAGAACATCATTAAATGTGTGCGTCGCTGCAATGTGGATGTCGCCGACATTGTACTTTCCTCGTTAGCAGCGAGTGAGGCCGTCATCTCGGACGATGAAAAGGAACTCGGGTGTGCGCTCGTCGATGTCGGAAGTGGTACGACCGATCTCGCTATTTGGAGCAAGGGCGCGCTCATGCATACCCACGTGATTGGTTTGGCAGGCAATCACCTCACCAAAGATATCGCGACGGGGCTGTCTATTCCCTTGACCGACGCAGAACGCCTCAAGATTTATTCGGGATGTGCCCTGGCTTCTGCCGTCAGTCCCGAAGAAATCATCGAGATTCCATCCCCGGATGGACGCGATCCGCGCAAGTTCCCGCGTCAGGTTTTGCCCGAAATCATCGAGCCGCGTCTCGAGGAAATCTTCGAACTCGTCAATCGCGAGATTCAGAATTCCGGATTTAAAGACAGCATTCCGGCAGGCATCATTCTTACGGGGGGTACGGCCATCATGGATGCTGTCCCCGAATTGGGTGAACGCGTATTCGGTGTCCCCGTGCGCCGAGGTGTCCCCCGCGGCATCGGCGGTCTGACCGATTTCGTACAAAATCCCCAGTACTCAACCGCGATTGGTTTGCTCCTGCATGCCGTCAACCACCCCGATATTTCCTCGTATAGCCCACAGGAAACCAAAGGGCAGTCCATCATGGGCAAATTCGTCTCGTGGCTCAAACAGATTGTGTAATTTCCAAAAAAGAATTTGACCAAACCTGCATAAACGCCTATAAGGCGTCGGCTTTTATCCGACACGCGCAAAAGTGCGTCGGCCTTGCATCAAATATTTAATTCAGGCGGTTTGACCGTCAAATATCTCAAAAAGAGGAATGCTATGAAAAAAGGAATTCATCCTGATTACAAACCTGCCAAGATTACATGTGCTTGCGGTGCCGTTATCGAAACCCGTTCCACACTCGGTGACTACAACGTCGAAATTTGCTCCCAGTGCCACCCCCTCTTCACCGGCAAACAGAAGATGGTCGATACCGCTGGCCGCGTCGAACGCTTCAACAAGAAATACAATCGCAATAAGTAGCGACTTTTAACATTTAAGCCCTGGTAAGCCTGTCAGGCATATACAATGACTGTGTATGTCTGTGTGTTTATCAGGGCTTATTTGTATTTTGTAATTCGGAATT
>DGWW01000067.1:12156-23700 GCA_002395385.1 Myxococcales bacterium UBA4248 | reverse complement strand
CGAGCATTCATCGTCATCGACGTCATTTCCATCGTCGCACTGCTCGTCTCCCTCGACTTTCCCGTCTCCGCATTTAGGTTCGTTATCCAGCGGTACTTGTTCATTTTTAATGCATGTATTCGAGCATTCATCGTCATCGACGTCGTTGCTATCGTCGCACTGCTCGTCCCCCTCGACTTTTCCGTCTCCGCATTTAGGTTCGTTATCCAGCGGTACTTGTTCATTTTTAATGCATGTATTCGAGCATTCATCGTCATCGACGTCGTTGCTATCGTCGCACTGCTCGTCCCCCTCGACGACACCATTGCCGCAGATAGGATCGTTGTCATCGTTGTCGTTATTGCATGCAGACATCATCATTGCCATTGAAATGCAGAGCAGAAGATATTTTTTTAACATTGTTGTTATCCTGAGAATTAACAAACTTGGGGAAATCCCGTTAGTTTGTTTAGTGTATGCATTTGGTATGTAAAACTTTGGGGAACGTGCGCTATTCGTCCACCGAATACGCGCACGAAAACGGCTATTGCCAGGGGCAATACGCCGTTTCTTTAGTAATTAATCGGCGGTGTTTCAAGTTTCACGTGTTTACTCTTGTGAAAGAGCAGCACCGTTTTCCGGTAAACCGGCATACCATGAGTCTGGCTAAAAATAAAAATGTAACAAAGTCATTCTCGTTGGCATCATTCAGATAGGAGGATGTTCCTCCTTCTTTTCATGGATGTGAGGTTTGGTATGATTACATCTGGCTTTGTCTGACGTTGGTATAATCCCGACATAATGCATGTCCAACCTGGGGATGGTTTACAGTATTTGGCAATCCGGACGCGGAACAGATAACTGAAGTGGCATGCATGCCAGGCACATCGTGAAGCCTTTTTTTACGACGGTTAGTGTCGGAAAGGGGTTGGTGTGCCAAATCTGCGGTGATTTTGGGTAGGGCGCAGGTTGGCGGGTGGGCTCACGGGGAGTATCCCAAAGGATACGGCCGAAGTCCGCATGTTTTAAACCGGCCTACCATTTCCGGCAGGACCGTCGAGTTCTAATTATTCTTGCTTTTTTTGTTTCACCCCTTCAGGGTGATTTTATTGATGAAATCGCTTTTCCCGGGGTTACGCCCTTCGGGCTCACCCCGGGCTGTAATATTTCGCCCCTTCAGGGCGATTAAAGTGCAATTATTTAGTTTCCTGCACTTATCCTCAATGTCCACCATTTTTAGAACTCGACAGCCCTGACCATTTCCCTTGATTTACGCGAACGCTCTACACTTGGCTTTTTCCCGACAGGAAAAGTCCGCCCAAACGTGAAAGTAAGCCTTTCGAGTTTTCGAAAAGTCCGCCCAAGTTATTGCTCGGACCATATTATCCTTATTGCGTGATTGTTGTTGGATAATCGCTGTCTCCCGGGGTTACGCTGACCTTACCCACCCTGTCGGACGTTGCCTGACATCACGCTGGATAGGGCGCAGGTTGGCAGTAACCCAAATGGTGACTAAATAATACGGCATGTTTTTCGTTATAGATGGCGGATGATAGTTTTGGGGTATCATTTCAGCTCTGAGGCGTTATCCCAATTTCCTTATGAAAGAAGAGATGACAGGTGATGAACCGTTACATTTTGAGTGTATAATCCATACCTCAATTAATTACACCTTCATGTAAAAATGGTAAGAATACTAAAATGGGCAGGCTATGTGTCTTCCCGATTTTGATGGAGTTTGTAAAAATGAAAATACGCAGCATGATTACTTTTGCTTTTGTAGCATCCATATTTTGTGGCAATGCTTTGGCTCAGGAAACGCAGCCATCGGCTCCAGCAGCTCCTGCGGCAGCTCCTGCGGTTCAGCCATCGGCTAAAACTTTGCCCGATGGCCGGCCCATTGCCGATTGTCTGACACCCATCGAAGGGATGTCGTGCATTCCCGGCGGTTCGTTTATTCGCGGTGCAGATAATGACGTGCATAAAAATTGCAATCAGTCGAGCTACAATAAGGCGTATGTGAGCAAAGAACACAAGGAAGCAAAGGATTATCGCAATAATTATCCGCAGCAAACGATTTGGATGCAGACTTATTATATCGACAAGACCGAAGTGACGAATGAGGCGTACAATGCCTGTGTAAAAGCCAAAAAGTGTGAGAAGGATGGTCCCAAATACGTCGATTACGATGCTCCCAAGCAGCCGATCACTGGGTTAAGCTGGTACAATGCCAAGAAATTCTGCGAAGCACAGGGCAAGCATCTGACGACCGAAGCAGAATGGGAAAAGGCAGCCCGTGGTGAAAAGGGCGATATGTATCCATGGGGCAATGACCCGGCCACATGTGAGAATGCGGTCATTATGGATAAGAAGGGCCGTTCCTGCGGTGAAATCAAGCGCAAAGGGAAGAATCCTGAAAAAGGACGCGTTCTGGAAGTTTGTTCCAAAGGTGCATCTCGTTATGGTCTTTGTGACATGATGGGCAATGCCGAAGAATGGGTTGCCGATTGGTACACGGGCAGTTACGAGGCTTGCGGAGCCGATTGTCAGGGCATTGATCCGAAGGGGCCATGTGGCGGTGGTGAAGATAAGGATGGTCGCTGCGGTCGTTATCGCCATAAATCGGTGCGCGGTGGTTCATGGTACTGGGAACCGGCCCATGCCACGGGCATTCATCGTCGTTCCCATGTGCCGAGCAATGATCCGGCGCATCATTTTGGGTTCCGTTGTGCGGCCTCCCAGGAAGAAATGCAGAAATTAGTGAGCAAATAAACAATTATGACGCCCCGTAGGGGCGTCACATTCGTAGTCTATAACCGGGAGTGAACCCCAAGGAGAAATGTACGCCGTATGTAAAGAGGTTCTGTGGAACGTCTTTACATAGGCGTACACGCAAGGCGTATTCTGCGCAGCAGAATAGCCGGCGTTCCCAAATATATACATGTCGAAGCCGAAAAGAGACCAAACCCAATTACTGCTGGCAGCCGAATCGAAGATGCCGGCATGGATCGTGAGGTACACGAATACCATCATCATCACGTTGATGTGGCCGTGTATTTTGTTGGGGTTTATCTATCTGGCGGTTTTTTTGATTTTGAACAGTTCGTATGGGCCCAAGATTCTGCATTCGCAGCTGAGCGGCTTTTTGAGGGGCGATTATTGGGCCGATACGATGTCGACGGATGCATTTTTGCAGACGCTGACCATGACCAATGTCCGGCTTTCAGAGGCAGGCGACGATGTGGGGCATTTTGTTTTTGCGCCGAAGGTCGAAGCCAAAATACCGCTGATTGAGCTCAAGGATCTGATTACTGATTTTACGCTGACGGTGGGGCGCATCAAAGCTTATGATGCCGATGTTTATATCGATTTTCGCGGTGGTGAGCTCAATCTTTTAAAAATCGTGCTGCCCTATTTTAGTAAACCAGATCCGCCGTCTCCGCCTGGAGATTTTGTGACGCATCTGGCCGATCTGAATGTGACCAATACGGATGTGCACCTCATCTTTGACGGATTTCACATCGAGCTGTACCACTGTGAAGTGGATCATTATAATATTCGGATTGCCAAAGAATTGGAGATGAACACACCGCTTGCCAAGGACAATGGCGGTAAGCCGGCCATTCGTGTAGCCAACGGGGATGTCATTTTTAATCCTGCATTGTTTTCGTTTGCGCTCTCGAGTGTCGGGGATAAGGATGAAGGTCTGATTTTTAGCGGCGGGCCAGGCAGTGCGGGCAAAGTTGGCTATGCTTATGGACAGATGGTGCGCCATATAGAGGATATTTTGCGCCAGAACGCCGGCTTTGCAGACAAAGTTGGTATCAAGCCGGATATGCGCGGTGAATTTGTCGTGCCGCTGCGCAATACGCTCGTCGATGGGTTCGACTGGTTTGGAAATACGTTTAAGATTCCGCACATGACGAGCGATATCGGTGACGGCGGCACGATGAGGATGGATAAAGCCATGATGAATGTCGGTCCCACGCAGGAGGATATCGACGTTCATTCGCAGGATCATCATCATACCGTGTCAGGGCTTTTGCCGCAGGAAAGCATTTTGTGGGCTGCCGATCTCGACCTGAATCTGAAAGTGTCGGATCCGATTTTGGCATATTTCTTTGGTCCCATCCTGATTGGTGATAATTTGCTTCGTCTGCAGGCATCGATGGCAGGGGATTTGGCTCGCGTTTCGGGTGACATTGCACTGGATATGCCCGAATTTGAAACATTCGATGTCGATATCGAGAGAGCCGCTCTTCGCGCCAATATGGATGGCCAGCATCTGACGATATCAGCCTTTGAAGCGGAAACCTCGCTGGGGGGCGTTTTGATTGGCGGTTTTTACGACATCATGGATGGGAATTTTGATCTCGATTTATGGGCAGGGATGGCGCCCAAAGATCCCGATTTCCCATACGTCGATCCCGAATTTCCGGAACGCATCCAAAAGGGACTGACACCGCTCGACTACATGCCGGACGGTGATATTCAGCGGTTTAGCGGACTCTTTTCCAGCCACATAAAGGCACAGTCTCAGGATGGCGTCATTTCGGTTTCATTGCCGGATCCTCTGAATTACACGCTCGATGAATCGCTCTTTACGCTCAAGACTGCTTCGATTACAGCGTATGATCCCAATGATAATCGCATTTTGCAATACGAGAATGGGATAATTACTTCGCCGGGCGGTCTGAATGTGGATCTTGGAACGGATTATGTGCGCATCGCTCCGGGCCTCCACCTGGATACCAACAATTTACTCGATATTTCTGCTGATATATCGGCACATATCGAAAAGCCGTCTGTCTATACGAAATCCCTTGGCATTGATGGCGTTGAAGCAGATCCGGTTGATCTTTCTGCCAGTTATTATGCCTGTGGCAATGATTTATGCGGTGGATTAAAACTCAAGTCGGCCAATATTTCATATCAGGGTATACGCATTCCCGATGTCGATATAGCACTTGATCTCGACCATTCGAAGATCAGGACCAAGAACTTTAAAATTGACAGTGATTTGACCAATATTGCGGCCAATATCCAGGGGGAACTGACGCACGACAAGCTGACATCCCCGACGTCGATTCCCTTTCATGCAGAAATGGATTTTGCCGATATCGATATGGATACCATCGTATCGAAACTGGAGCCTTTTGGCCTGGAATCGCTTAAATCACTTGGGCTTGAGGGCAAGGGCAGAGCCCGTCTCATTGCCGATGGGCCGGTCGATGCCCTTAAGGCACGGTTTTTCCTGACGATGGAAAATCTGAAAGCAATGGAGGTGGATGCTTCGAGATTGTCTATGGTTGCGCGCTATGAGGATAATAAGGTCCTTGTGCCGGCTATGAATTTGTGGTTCGGTCCATCGGAGTTGAATCCCAAAGATGCGCAGTCGTCCCAGAATACATCGGCACCGCAATCGCAGGAACAGGGCGATAAAAAGCCTGAGCTCATTGCCAAAGCCATTGAAAATGAAGAAAAGAACCGAACTGCATTCGGCATTCAGAACAACGGTCCCCGCGTTCCACGCCGGACGCCTGACTTCTCATTGGGGGCGCTTACCTACGATTTAGAAAAGAATACCATCGAATTCAATGTCGCTTTGCAGCCTGTTTCGCCTAACGATTTTAAGCCTTTCAGGGATTTGGAACTGCCTGTCGAAGGACAGATTTCGTTCGATGTCTCTGCACATGCGGATCTCAATACACTTATGGGGGATGGCAATCGAAAACAAAAGGTATTGGAATCGACCTGGGCAGAGGGGGAAATTAACTTAAAAGACGTCAAGTATGATCAGTACAATCTCGGCAATACACAGATTTTAATGTCGAGATCTGCACAATATACGCTCATCAAAGGAAATATTGTCGACACCTTCAGTCTCGCCGGTTTTGTCCGAACGGCTCCGAATTTTTCGGTCTCTGTTTCGCTCGATTTTCCCGATCTCGATGTATTGAGCACACTCGATAGAGTAGGGATCGACCTGAGCGGCCTGAAAGAATCATTCTCCATTACGGAAGCGATGGTTTCGGGATCGCTTGGGTTCTGTATGAAGAGTATCGACGATATGAAGGTTTCGCTGCTGCTCGATGATCTGGTCGTCGATGCACTGGGCAATAAACTTGAATTGACTCAGCCTTCGTTTACCCGCGTCGATCTGAATGCTCAATCGGTCAGAATTTCACAGCTTGAGCTCAAATACCGCGATTCCGTTCTTAAAATGAGCGGCAGCGCGGATGCTACAGGGAAAATTGATTTCGATCTGAATGGCGAAGTCGATGCTGCCATTGCAGGGTCTTTTGTCAATTCTGTACAGGATTCATCCGGTCTTCTGGGCATCAGCCTTTCTGCTAAAGGCAATTTTTACAATCATGGCAAGTTCAGCGTCAAAAATATCGGGCTAAAAGGTTATCTGGGGGTGCGTGATCCCATTCAGGTCCTGACGGCTTATGCCAAGAGTCCGTTGGAACTTAAGCAGGGATTCCTGGTCATTGGCAATCATTCGGATAAATGTTCCCACAATGAGCTCTGCCTGTATACACCCGATGACAAGCCATTTATGTTGGGCATGGATGATCAATGGGTATCCCTGAGCCTGTTCGCTTCTTCTTTGGGGAATGTCAACGTGATGCTGGATGGTGCTGTCAAAGCTGCCATGGCCAAAATGTTTGTAAAGGATATCACGGAGGCATCCGGAAGCCTTGCCTTGAATGCCAGTTTGTCTGGCAAGATTCTCGATAAAAACGGCGCGCTCGACATCGATTTACGAAAGATGCAATTTGGCGGTTATGTCGCCGTTGCAGAACCGATTTCGGTCGAAATGCACTATTTCAATGAGCCGATTACACTCGAAAAAGGTATTGTCAAGCTGACAGAAGGCAGTGAATGTTCCAATGGCGGTCAGTGCATCACAATTCCCAAGACTCAGGCATTTCAGGGAAATCTGATGGGCGGGAATTACATCATCTTTGGCGAAGTCCTGCGCGATGCACTCGAGTTGAAGAGCGGCAATCTTTCGATTACCGGCAATAGCGTCGGATTCCGCATGAAAGATGAGCTTTCTTTGACATTGTCTCCCGATATCCAGATCGTCGTCCGCGATTTTAATGATCCGGATACCTACAAGGTTTCGGGCGATATCGATATCGCAGAAGCCAAATACAAGAAGAATTTTGACGACGGTTCGAACAACTTTATCCGCGAGCAGATTCTGTCCCTGTTTGTGGATTCGAAAAGACGCGTAGAAGCCTATTCCCCTTCTTTCCTGCGCAAAATGCCATGGGTAGGAAAAATCAATCTCGATGTCGGTGTGACCGCCGAGAATTCCATCTCTGCCGATGTCAGAATTGCGACGGCTACGGTAGAACTTGAAGTTGGAACGCAACTTAGAATTGGTGGTACCGTCAAGGAATTCGCTCCCTCGGGAATCGTCTCCATCAATCAGGGTGTCTTTTCTCTCAGAGGCAATGACTTCGAATTTCAGAATGGTGCACAGGTCGCTTTTAATGGTACACTCGATGGCAAGATCGATGTAACAGCTACCACAGAAATCAGTACAGATTCGAGCGCTTTTAGTGCTGTCACTGGAAATACCGATCTCGATAAGCGCAAGCGCATTTCGACGAGCAGTTCGACTTCGTCCGATCTCTATTCGATTACACTGACGGTTGGCGGCACCGTTTATCGACCGGTCTGGAGCTTCGAATCGAGCCCATACCTCACCGATACCAACGTCTATGCCTTGATTTTAACCGGTAAAACCATTGATGATTTCTCGGGCAATGATGTCGCCATGGAATCATTGCTTTCTCCTTTATTCTCTTCACAGCTCGATACCTTCATCCATGCCGATCAGTTCAAGTTTGTCTTTAGCGAAGGCGCTGCTCAGTTCGTCTATGTCAAACAAATCAACAAGGGATTGCGCGTGGCCGCCGGTGTGTCCATTCGGGGGTCCGAAGGTAATGAACAAGCACTCTCGGCTGAGTACTATTTTAATGATAACTGGTTTGTCGATCTTACAGGCCAGAATACGTCCGATGAAGATGGGCACGCTCCGACATTTAAACTCGGTGCACGTCTCCATTGGCATTTACCGCTGGATTAATGAGCAGTTAGCAGTTAGCAGTTAGCAGTTCGAGGATTCTCGATTTTATTTCTAAAGAATGAAGTATTTTTAGCTTTAGAGAGATTTTTGGGGGGACAAGCCCAATTGCTCACTGCTCACTGCACATTGCTAATTAAGAACGTCATCCAGCTTTAGCTTTAGACTTCACCTTTAGTTTTGCATTCAATTGCACACGACGCATTCAAAATGAACCGCATCTGGTCAATCATCAAAAAGCATACACTGCTCATTCTCATTCTCGTGATGGTGTTCATCCTCATTGCACTGTACCACGAGATATTAACGCCTTTTGTCATCGCGCTCATCGTGGTTTATCTCATCGACCCGATGGTCACGAATATGAGCAAGGCAAGAATCGGTAAACGCCATATCCCAAGAGGATTGGCCGTGATCACGGCATACCTTGTTTTTTTCCTCACCCTCACTGGAATTGGTTTTGCTTTTGTTCCTTCGCTCACAGAAGAAATCAGTCAGGCGACCGAGGAACTGCCGAGATATTTTACCCAGCTTAAAAATGACGACATTCCTCGCTGGAATGAAAATATAGACAGGTTCATTTCGAAATTCTCATTGAAAGACAGGGACAGTTTTGAAAAAACAGTCAATGACTCGAGCCATGAAATCGAGAAAGCCCTCGATGAGGCATTGAGAGAGGCCGAGGAACAGTCTGTACCCTCTGTAGATACCACGGGGACAAAGCCTCTTTTGGTCGAAGGCGAACGCAGTCCCAGAAGAGAGAGCGGCCATGTCGCTGCAAATAATGAAGAAGACCAGGAATCGCCCGTTCTGTTTACGCTTTATCCCAAAAAGAATGGTGCGTTCGAGCTGCGTGCCGGAGAACGTGAAATCCTGATTCAGTCTGATTCAAAAGGATCTTATACGATCAAACCCAAGCCTGCAGAGGATATTTCTAAAACAGGCGCCACTATCGATTTTGAAAAGGAAATCGACAAGGCCTTCAGCGGAATCATTGAATCGGGCTCCAAATATGCAGGTGATGCACTGTCGTTGCTGCAGTACATCATTGAATTTATCATCAATACCTTTGTACAGTTTATACTCGTCTTTATGGTGGCGGCTTTTATTTCGATTGATTCGCCCAAGATAATGACTTCCATTCGGAAATTGTTTGCCGATGAAGAAGGCAATGCACCATTGTACGATGAGTACAAGAAAAAGCTTATGAGCGGCCTTTCGGGCGTTGTTCGCGGTCAGCTCATCATTTGCTGTATTAATGGTACACTGACGGGAATCGGACTTGCCATTTTTGGTGTTAATTTCGCTTTGTTGCTCGGCATTATTGCGGGCCTCTTTAGTATTGTGCCCATCTTTGGGACGATTATCAGCACGATCCCCGCAGTATTGCTTGGTCTCGTACAGGGACCATGGACGGCATTGCTCGTTTTGCTGTGGATTTTGCTCGTCCATGCCCTGGATACAAATTTCTTTACACCGCGCATTGTCGGTTCATCGGCAAACCTTCATCCTGTCGTCATTATTTTTGCCCTTTTGGCAGGCCAGGTTTCTGCCGGTGTGCTCGGCTTGATACTCGCGGTACCCGTTGCCTCCATGATTCAAACTTCGATTACTTTCGGCATTGAACAGGCCCGCAAACGCAAACAGGTTGTGGCCGAAACAACACTCGCCTATGTCACCGATTCGGGCAGTGCGACTGCCACGGTTGTCGGAACCGAGGTGCAGGGCAATCTGCTCAATGAGCAGACCGATGTGGATGGGAGTTTTAAGGGAGGAACTGCAGAAATCACCAGCATTCCCCAACTGACGATACATGCTTTGCCCGTTGTGATTGCAAAAGATGCCATTGTCTGTGATAAGACGATTATCGAACAGGATCCGGAAGAATCCCAAAATCCGGAGGAATCATGAACGGGTACTTTTGCCTGGGGCCAGAAACTTCGATGGCATTCGGGCTGAACAGTTACACAATAGTTGCCGAAAATCTAACAAACTGGTTTAAAAACATTTCAATTCGTTTAATATAGCTACGGAGTTTTATACTTCCTGGTTCATGCGGAGGTGATTATGAAGCGCATTTTTTCTTTGTTGGTGCTTATTTTGGTCGCTCTATTTTGGAATTCTGCAGCCATGGCGCAGTCAAATGATGGCAGATCCGAATGGGAAAAAAATACCCAGATTTCAAGAAATGACCTGACGGTATATACGCATAACCCCACGGAGAGCCGCATTGAAGTGTACGAAAAGGAATTGAAAAATCCATCACAGTCGGCGAATGTCATTAACGCATTTCACCAAAAACTTGGTGTTACTCAAGGGTTTAAAATGATCGATGATGATCTTCGCTGTGAACCTTTGATGACATCTGTATCAGATTGTAAACTCACACAATACAGATTTGAAAATAGCGACGTCAAAGATATTAGGGTGGAGGTCGTTTCATTTACCAAAGGTAAACATGTCTATTTTCTCGTTCTTTATTATCCGGAAAAGAGCCGTGATGAAGTAAGGGGTGAATTTGCGAGGAGGATCAGTCTGCTCGATCAGGAATAGAGATTGGCAGAGGTGGTTTTTTTTGAGTTGGCCTTCTATGCTTGCGCATACGAAGGCATGATTTGAGTCCGGCCTATTTTGGCGCTGCCAAAATACGGCACGGCCTGCGCGCTTTGCGCGCTTTTTGGACAGGACGAAAAAGGTGCCGCGCGTATTGGCCAAAAGGCCAATAGCTGCGGCAGGCGCGGTGCGTATTGAACCGTCAGGTTTAATAGCACGCGCTCCCATAACAATTCTTGCGAAATAGAGTTTCAAGCGAGTATGTTGATACAGTTTGCTGTTTTGTTTCGCAATGTGTGACTTCTTTTAATTTGGGGCTGTTGTTATGCAGGAAGTAAATTATGCCATTCTGGCCGGATGTACTGCCACGGAGTTGCTGCCTAAACTGGGGCTCATTGCCAATTTTATCAATAAGGAAAAACCCGACCTCAAGGCGCTTAAGCGTTTCTTTAAGGAGCACGATTTCTTTGATAAGGAACGTTTCGAAATCCTGCTTCGTTTTCTCAATGTCGATTTTGAAAACGAAAAACAAATCAAATGTGGTGAGTTTTTAAGTAAACTCATGAAGATTATTGATCCCGAGGATCGAAAGCGCCATCTCTTTGAGCATTTGACGGCCAAAAATGAAATCCTCATGAAATATGTGATGGATGGCATTGCCGAGAGATTGTATTCGACCAATGAGATGTATCGCTATCTGACGAGCTACGTCTATCCCGGGACTTATCTGACGCTCGTCGATTTTCGCTATTGGATGACCTGGCTCGAGGCCAGTGAGCATATTAAAGTCGTCGGCATCCGCTGGGGTTTGAGTGACCTCGGCAAAGAAGCCATGGATAAGATTATCAAGCTCATCGATGTCGATGATCTGTTGGATGCAGAAAGCGATGATGACGATGACGACGATG
>DGWW01000067.1:0-12071 GCA_002395385.1 Myxococcales bacterium UBA4248 | reverse complement strand
ATGACGACGATGACGACGATGATGCATCCGAATCGGATTCTGCATCGGATGATGATGACGATCGTGACGATGATGAAGAGGCACCTGCCGCCGCCGCGCCTATTCCCGAACCCGTTCATGCTGCAGAACCCAGGCATCATGAACCAGCGCCAGCGGCTGCGCCAGCTGTAATGCCAGCAGCATCGCCTGCAGCTGTCATGCCGGTTGCGATGCCCGTCGCGTCGGTACCGGTTTCATCGACGCATGTCGAAGTTGTCGTTCAGCCCATCGTGCCAAAAGCAGACGAAATGCCGCTTACACTCGTCAAAGAGGCTTTTGAAGCAGCAGACGAAGAAGAAGAGGAAGACGAAGAGGGCGAGATGGGAAGCGCCCCCGCCGTGCGAATCGGTCAGTTCCGTCTGGATGAGTCTCTTGTGAGCGATAATCTGCGCGCCGTCTTTGTCTGGTGGCAGCAGCGTCCCGGCGGCAAATTGCTGACGGCAGCCGATTATGGCTTTAATAAAGAGATGTTCGAAGAAGATGTGGTCTATGGGCTTTTCAGATTATCGGCTCTGGCACTTCAACTCTTTAGATATGGCGGTCGTTTGAATGTTGGCAAGGGCGGGCAATCCTATGCGATGCTCGATCAGATGGGGTTTTATTCCAATCTCATCCGGTCAACTCAGTCAGTCGATGATATCCTGCTTGCACTGCTCGATGGTGGTATGGCCGGTCGTGCAGAAGATCTCGCCAATCTCCATTACCTGATTGTCATCCGCAGGGCGCTTCGGAATCTCGGGGAAGAGGGCGTCAAATCGTTACTCGCTGCAGAATCGATGGCCGATGTCGTCATGGGATTGTGGGAACACATCGGGCATTTCCAGCTCACCTACGAGATCCTTTGGGTTGCAAGGGAACTGGCGGCCATGGGCGTATTAACCTGCGAAGATGCACAGGTGATTGGGGTTGTGCCACTGCCCAAAGTTCGCGAAACCGCATTCCGCCTCGGATTTATCGAAACACCTTATGCTGCTGATTTTGCCCATCTGGTGCAGATTTCGAAACGTCTTTCGAAATTGTTCAATGCCGATGCCGGTTGGGAAGCGCCTCTCGTCTATTTCGAACCCAAACGCGATTTGCGTTACGATTCATCAGAACCCGCGTATTTTACGCGCGATCAATTGGGGATTGATTAACCGATCCTTGAGTTTTGCAGCCTTTCCCCATGGCTGGCGGCTATGAATCGTAACTGTTCAGCCCTGGAGTTAGTTCCTGGTTCCCCAAATACTTGAAATCTCTTTAATTCATAATGCTGAATTCATAATGCTGAATGATTTTGCAAAACCAAAGATTATCCACATCCTCTGAGTGTGACATTTCATTATGCATTCATAATTATGCATTATGCATTAACGAATGGTATGAGCTTTCGAAAAAAACAAGCATAGGGACTGAATAGTTACTATGAATCAAATGCCCCCAAGGGGGCGTTGGCGATTTTTAATGATTTGTCGTTTAATTGCACATTGCGCTTTGCGCATTGTGAATTACCACTGGAGATCCCATGAGCGAAGAAACACCGACAACGCAGGATGTTCCCCAGTACGAACCGCAGCCTAGAGGTGAAGCTCGAATTGCGGGTATCCATATTGAAGCGATCGATGCCAGACTTGCGGAATGTGAAGAATATTTTCAGAAGCACGTAGACGAGACAGATTACCGCAATCTCGACTGGTATCTGTGGCGCATGCAGCTTCGGTATGCAGCAGGTGATGACATCTTTGAGGTTGTCGATGATGCCTTTATGGCAGCTCGCTGTTTGCATAATAAATATACCATGCATTTGGAACTGAAACCGCCCGAGATGTTCATGACCAGGCGCATTATGCCGGTTGAATTGGGCATTATCAGTGGTATGCCCATGTTGACGCTCGAGTTTTCGGCGACGTATGGGTTACCGCTCATGATGGTCATAGGCCAGACGGCACCCGAAGATGTCATGGGTGAAGCCAATTTGATGACCTCCTTCTTTAGAAGGGGATTTATGGCGGATTTCGTCGAGTTGACGGGACTTTCGGCTGTGATTTATGCAGGTGTCATCGCAGCGATAGGCCGCGGGTTCGATGATGAGGCAACGCTGGGGCTCAACACTTATGCAAAGGCGAGAGATTCCCTGAGAGGTAAACCGCCAGCGGCATTGCTGCCAAAGATACAGAGGTACGATGCACTCAATACGGCACTGGCCTGTCTTTGTGCCGGCCAGTTCGAGATGATTGGCCAGATTTTGGCGCCAGAAGCCGATGCTTTCGAAGCAGATCAGGCCAAAAGATGTGGTGATGCGTGGCTGGCACCCGATAAAATGCCGCCGCCCAAGTATTTTGATACAGCCATTCTTACGGTTCTGGCGCTTGCGGCCCTTCGCGGGGTCGTCGTCGAGTTGCCCGAAACGGGTGCGATAGCCCATTATCGCGATTTTATTCGCGGATTGACGGAAATGCCCGAACGCCGGCTCGAAATCCCAGGTCTCGACGAAGAGACGCGCAGAATCCTCAAGGAAGTGGGCGTCGATCCCGAAAAACTAGGTGTAGATGACTCCTTCCAGGATGAGAAGGAAGCCAGCGAAGCGCGTGCGGCTGCTCTCTTTGAAGAACGCCAGAGACGCGCTCAGGAAGCCGTTCGGGCCAAAATTGAACGCGATCGTGCCGAAGCCGAAGCCGAAGCTGCGGAGAGAACGGCGCAATCCAACGGTGAATCCGGTGACGCTCAGGCCGATAGCAAAGCTAAATCATTCGAGAATTTCTTCTCGGATGATGATGAAGTCGACGCATCTGCCCGAAAGGCCAATGAGGATTTTGACAATCATGCGGCTGCTGCAGAAAATCAGGATTCGAAGGATTATGCCAGCTTCTTCGAAAATGATGATACACCGCGCCCGGATGAGGGTGCCGATGACAATGATGTTCAGGAAACCAAGGATTTTGGCGCTTTCTTTAGCGATGATGATCGCGAGGATGATTCCATTCGGACACGCATAGAGGAAGAATCGACCGAAGCCAAAGATACCGGAAAGAATTATGCATCTTTCTTCGAGAACGATGATCAGGAGGATACTTCGATTCGTACCCATGTCGAAGAAGAAGCAGCAGAATCCCAGGATACAGGAAAGAGCTATTCCTCGTTTTTTGATAATCTCGACGAGAATGCAATTCCCAAATTCAATGATGGTTCGGAGGATGAAGCGCCCGAAGTACGTACCTATTCGAGCGATTTCTTTTCGGATGATCATAAGCCCCTTTCGGGGCTTAAGATGGAACTTGAACCTGAGCCGGAACCTGAGCCAGTGAAAGAGGAACCGGTTAAAACCGAAGCGCCTAAGATTGAACGGGATCAGGTTGAAGATACGGGTGAACGCCGTGACTTTAGCAAGTTCTTTGATGATTCTGCCCCCATGCCTGTCAGCGACTTAAAGATGTCGCTCGATGATGAAGAAAACGCAGAAAAACTCGAGGCTGCCAAATCGATTAAAGTATTGGATGAGCGCCGTAATGCAGATGAGGGCCCCACGCTTGCCGAAGAACATCAGGCACGCGATTTCAGCGCCTCGTTCTTTGCTGATAATGATGAGACCAGGCGTGAAGTGGAAGAAGCCTACAGCGATTCAGAAACACCTCGTGAAGCCGCACAGACGCGGGATTTCAATCGATTCTTTGATCAGGATGTTGTGGATGAATCCGAAGGGGATATCCTCGACCGTGATGCACAGCTGAGAGAACTCGAGGCTGAGCAGGCTCGCAAAGCCGAAGAAATGGCCAAAAAACAGACGCTCAAGCTCGAACTGGATGGCACTGAATACGAAGTCAAAAAGACAGAGAATTACCAACAGCGCATGGCGAGACTTATCGAAGAAAAACAAGCCGCAGCAAGGGAATTGGCACTTCGGGAACGCGAAGAAGCGATGCGGGAATTGGAAGAGCTCAAGAAAACGGGCGTGGCCAAACCAAAAATCGAACAGCTTCAGCTTAAACCTACAGAATCGACCGATCCCGATGAAAAAGTCGAAAAGGTGGCCCCGGAGGATCTCGTCATTAAAGGGTTTGCCTATACCGATTTGGATATGATTCATGCCAATACCGCAGAACGCCAGGAGGTAGAAGAAGATTTCGATATGCATGCCGCTATGGCTGAGAAAATGCGTGAAGAAATGGTAGAAAAATTGAATCAGAAAAAAGAAGAATCTGATAAGAAGGAAAATACAGATGACGATATCCATGTGGTCATAGATTATGGTTCGTTGGCGTCAACGGATTCGTCTTCTGATAAAAATGAATGAGTTTTTCCCTCTCTTAAAAGCGAGAAGGGAGGATGTGGACATGAGATCATTGGCTTTTTTTAACCATCTATCGACATTGACTATCATTGCGTGCATTTGTATGGGGTGCGGCGCATCTCAGGTCAACAAAGTGCCCGAGGGAACAACTCCGGCAGAAAAACAGCCTGAATCTGTAGAGACGGCTGAACCTCTCAAAACTGCACAGACGTCGACAGAATCCGATACAATACAAGCAAAAGAAACAGAACAGCCAGATTCAGATAATCTCCAGGTTCCGCCTAAAGAGGAGCATAAAACGGTTTTGGAGAATGCTGAAGATAATGTGGAAATTGCAAATGCGCCGAAACTCGACCTCATTTATTGTGAGGTCAAAATTGATCAAAATTCTTCACTCTATAATGCCCAGGCAGCAGGTCCTACACTCGAAGAAGCCAGAGATAATGCTGTAGAAGAAGCCTGTGCATTGCCTTGTGCCGAAGAGTTGGCACAGGGACAGATGTCGGAAGATGAAGCAGATAAACAACTCTCATCATGTACAGAGCATTGTGTATCTGATACAATCGTACTCGCTGTTTCTTGTTCGATGGGTGATCAGGTCATTTATACAGAAGGTGCCTGGAATCAGACTGACGAAGAGACTCAGGATTCATCTCGAAAAAATCAGGAGCAAGAATGAAAGTTGGTGATAAAATATCCCACTACCTTCTTGAAGAAAAGGTTGGCGAGGGCGGTTTTGGCGATGTTTTCCGTGCCCAAGATACGAATACGGGCATGGAAGTTGCCGTAAAATGCTCTCGTCCTGATGCTGCCGAATCGAAGGTTAGTGACAGGGAACAGCGTTTTTTGCGTGAAGTATCTGTCATTTCAAAAGTCCGGCACCCGGGAATCGTCCAGCTCTTCGATTATGGTATTCACGAGGATGGTACATTTTTCCTCGTGATGGAATATGTATGCGGCTTGAATCTTGAGGTACTGATCGCTCGGGATGCGCCTTTTTCCTATACTTACGCGAGTGAAATCATTCTTCAGGTATTGGATGCACTCTCGGAAGCTCACCATCAGGGCATCGTTCACAGAGATCTCAAACCTGCCAATATTATGCTCGTTCGTCAGGGATTGCGAACGGATGTCGTTAAGCTGTGTGACTTTGGTATCGCAAAGGCTTTTAATGGTTCTGAGCCGGATTTAACCCGACAGAATTTTACCTCTGCTGTGGGGTTTGGTACCCCACAATACATGCCGCCTGAACAGTTTTATGGGAAAAAAGTCGGCCCCCATTCCGATCTTTATGCAGTCGGGTTGGTTTTCTTTGAATTGCTTACAGGTAAACAGGCATGCGGCGGTACTTCCCTCTCCGAAGTCATCGAAAAACAAATCAAAAAATTCCCCGAAATTCCACCACCCTTCAATGAAGGGCCTTTGATGGCCATCTTTAAACGTTCACTGGCCAAGAAAATTAGCGAACGTTATTCTAACGCTGCTGAAATGTATTATGATATCGATGAAATTACACGATATCATTCACAATACCTCGAAAAATACACCAGCGTTTCCGCTTCAAAACGTGCCTATATCCAATTTGATGAACCCACTTTTGTAGGCAGTAAAAGTAATAAAATTAAATTCGGAAATATTGATGAAGATGAAATTCCAACGTTCGATACATCGTCGTTTGGAAATGTGGATATCAGTAATTCCAATACCATGCTTTTTGCCGGTGAACCTACTGCCGTCGATGCCAAGGCACCCGGCGAGGAAACCGTGACCAATGCGCTGAGCATGGAGCCCACGAGCGTGAAAGCTGCACCCGAAGGAGTGGTCTTTGGGGATGATTACGATGAATTCGGACCCACCGATGATATGAGCCGTGTCGATCCTGCTGTCGCAATGCAGGCTGCGCTCAATCCCGGAAGTGTCGATAATAAAAAAGGCATCAAACTACCCTCATTTCCTCCCAAAAAAGCACCACCCTCGCTTCCGCCTAAACCAAGTGCACGTAGTCTTCAAAGTGTACCTCCGGTTCCTAAACCACCTGTCCCGGCTGGATTGCCTTCTTATCCCAAGCCCAGCAAAGAACCAGCCACCGTTGCCAAACCAGAAGAAACTGTCGCGATTGCGAATTATCCCAAACCAGGAGGAACTGCCGCCGCTGTTAAACAAGAGGAAACGGTCGCACTCGCGAGCTATCCCAAACCAAGCGACGAGCCATTTAAAAATGCTGGAGATGAACCCACAAATTTGCTGGATCCCATCAGCGAAGAAATGCAAATCGCCACGCGTGCTTTGCAACAGCCTGAGTTCGTTCTCAATAAAAAACCTTCTCTAAATTCCATCATCTTCAATGAAGAACCTGACATAAGCGGTATGCAGACTGCAATCAATCATACTGCAATGTCCGATGAAGAAGGCTACGACGAAGACGACGATTTGCCGCCCATCTTTCATGAACAGCCGACCAAATTCTTCAATGAAAATAATCCCGCAGGCGATCCACGAACGGAGGATCTCCCCCCGGTTTTCCATGAACAACGAACACACTTTATAGGGAAAAAGAATAACCCAAATAACGATGTCGGCTTTATTGGCATGTTTGTCAATAGCAGCTTCTATCGCACATGCAGACATGCTAGCCATCGATTCTCTGTGTTTGTCGATAATTTGTATGACAGGCATTTCCCCGAACTCGTCACCATCGTCTGCCTCTTTTTCATCATCCTTTTGGCATTGGTGATCCGAATCCTGTTCTTCTAATGCCCTAATACGATTCGTTATTAAACTTAACCAATACCTGGGTGAATGTGGTTGGATTATGCCGTGGCTGCGCATGCTTTTTAAAAATAAAATAAAAGTTTACGCACAAGTGGATGAGCATTACATGCCTGTTGTCGAAGATGGACGTGTAAAGTATCGCTACGACAATAAAACTGGGGCCGCCGAATATGCCACAGTAAAGAGCAATTTGACGTTAATACCGGGAGCAGAACCGGTAGAATTGGATGAAACCGTCACAAAACCACCAAAACCGCGAAAAGTGCCGACAACCTCTGTCAAAGAACCCGTCACCGACGTCATCCCGCCCAATACCATCGTCGTTTATACAGATGGCGGCGCCAGCCCGAACCCTGGACCTGCCGGCAGCGGTATCCTGCTCATGTACGGTGAACATAGCCTCGAGATTTGGCAATATCTCGGCAAATCGACCAATAATATTGCCGAATTGACTGCAATACTCGTCGCTTTGCAGAATATTAAAAATAAAACACTGCCCATACTCCTGTACACAGACTCAAATTATGTCATCGGCGTCTTATCCGGCTCCATGAAGGCGACCAAAAATCTCGATTTGATTGCTCAGGTTAAGGATGAAATGGCAAAATGCACGAATTTGCAACTCCTCAAAGTAAAAGCACATGTCGGCATCCAACACAATGAACATGTCGACAGACTCGTCGCACTCGCTCGTGATACCAAAGAGTCGGGCTCCAGAAGGAATTAATGAGCAATGTGCAGTTAGCAGTTAGCAGTGGGGGCATTCTCGATTTTATTCCTAAAGAATGAAGTTTTTTTAGCTTCAGATTCGCCCTTTAGTTTTGCATTCCAATTATCAATTATCAATTATCAAAGATACGCCCTTTAGTTTTGCATTCCAATTATCAATTATCAATTATCAAAGATACGCCCTTTAGTTTTGCATTCCAATTATCAATTATCAATTATCAATTATCAATTATCAATTATCAATTATCAATTATCAATTATCAAAGATTCGCCTTTTAGTTTTGCATTCCAATTGCTCACTGCTCACTGCTCATTGCTAATTTGAACGCAATTCTCCCTTAGCTTCAGACCTCCTCTTTAGTTTTCCATTCAATTCCGCATTCCGCATTCCGAACGTATACCCAGGAACACGCATGCTCACCCACCCTTATTCATTACTTTTTGCCCAAAAGGAGATTCAAGCCATGTCAGACTGCCATTGCAATTGCCAAAAAGAATGTTGCTGCGATGAACACGATTTCACTCAGGAAGAAGAATGCTGCAATTGCTGTAAAAAAGCTTTTCTCATTCGTCTTGCAATCCTCTCGGTCGCAACAGCATCGGCCATTTTATTGGTAAAAGCCATCCGCCGTTAAAGATCAAACCTTCAAAATGTGCCACACCCGATAATTTGAGTTAAATCAGTCTCGTCTGATTGTGGACACCTCTGGAGTGTATCATGAGGAGATTGATTTTATTGGGTGTGGCGTTGAGTTTGATGGGATGTGCGACCCAAAATGGCACTTTTTCCGAGCGTGATAAAGTCGCTTTGCAGGGCCAAATGGAAGATTTGGAAGCTACCCAACTCCGTCAGAAAACTAAAATTGCCAGCCTTGAAAAGAGAGTTTCTCAACTCGAGGACATGGTCAATATGCTGTCCAGACGTACTTCTTTGGATGCACGCGAAGTCGTACGGATCGAGCCGGAAAACACTCGTGTATCTTCTCAGTTTGATTACAAAAACAGTGATAATTTCTCGGACGATGTGTACGAAGATATCGTCATTTCGGAAGAAAAAAAGCGCGCCTACTTTGGCTCATCATCCAACAGTGCCAAAAAGCTGCCTGCCAAACCCTACGAAAATGTCACGGACGAAAAACTGCCTTCCATGAGTTCCAATCCTGCTGCGGACCAGGAATCAGCCCCCATTTCGCCAATGACTTTTTATCAGGAAGGCATCGATCTCTACCGACAGGGCAATTTTGCCGGTGCTCGCGCCAAGTTCGAGAAATTTCTCGCGACAAAACCGGATGAATCCTACGTCGATAATGCCCTCTACTGGATTGGTGAATGCTTCTATGGAGAGGGATTGTTTCACGAGGCCGCAGGGTATTTTCATCGGATTGTGCAGGAATATCCCAATGCAAACAAAGTTCCCGATGCGCTTCTCAAAGTCTCTTTGACATACCAAAAACTCGGAAAGGACGATTCTGCCAGGGAAATGCTCAGGTATCTGATGGACGCTTTCCCCGGGACAGAGGCCGCTCGTATCGGAAAGGAAAAATATGAGGCGATGAATCATTAGGAAATCATTTTCACCTTCAGCAATCCTGCTAACATTCGCACTAAAAATGTGAGCATCGTTAGATGCGAACAAATCCGTTTGTTAAAATAAAAAAGAAAGGCGGCTGGACAGTTCAAAATAATCATCCAGAGTCAATTCGACGGAGTTTTAAAATGTTCTCAAAACATTCATTGACTGCAAGCTCATTGATTATCTTCATGCTTATGGCAGGGCAGGCTTATGCACAGGATGCCAAAACCCAATCTGAAGGTGATGCTTCTTCCGGGGCACATGTCACCGACAGGATTGGGATGGTTCAGGGGCAAAAAACTTCGCTGAACCAGAATTCAACAACAGTTCGGCCTGCCCAAAAGAAAGCGCCAAACACGCATACCGTCGTTCAGGGCGATACCCTGTGGGATCTCAGCGACACTTATATGGCCGATCCTTTTAAATGGCCTGCTCTGTGGTCTTATAATCCCCAGGTGACGAACCCGCACTGGATTTATCCGGGGGACACCATCTATCTCTCTCCCAGTTCGGACGAAGCTGCCACCCTGACGACAGTTCCCGATGCCGGACCATCGCCTAAATTCGTATCGACTGGCCATATCGGCAATGGGATGATCATCGTGCCAGGCTATTATGTGACGGAATTGCCCAAAAATCGCGGCCATATCCTCTACTCGGATCAGGAAAAGAACATGCTTTCGCCGGGCGATGAAGTGCAAATCGATTGGGTCGATATCGAAAACCGCAAAAAATTCAGCAATGGCCAGCGGTTTACCGTCTTTCAGGAATCCAAGCCCGTCAACGATGAAAATGGCGACCCACTTGCCTATAAATTGATTCGGCTCGGTTCCATCGAGCTGATCGACCGCCAGGAAAATGCGCTTTCGACGGCCAAAATTATTCAGGGAAGCCGCGAAATCGAACGCGGAAGTCTCATTATTCCCAATGATGACCTCATGTTTGTGACCAAGACGACCACCAATTCCAAGAGCATGGAAGGCAGGATCGTCGATACCATGGATCCCATCAGCCAACTGGCTGCCGAACAGTACGTCATTATTAATCGCGGTACTTCGGATGGTGTTTCGCCGGGCAATCGATGGGTGATCTTCGAACAGCGCGAAGGTCTCGATTTGCTCGAACAAGGCAAAGAGACCCACACGAAGTACGCCTCGGAGCAGGATAAAAAGAGCGATGATGAGGACAATCGCGATCCGCGCGACGGCGAACTCGAACGCGATACCGATCACTCGTGGGTGCTCGGTCATCCACCCCTCACACCTCAGTTCCCCAAACGCGATGATTTGAGTGACATCTATGGCGATCGCGAATATACAACGGATGATCTGCCTCTGCGCAAAATCGGCGAAGTGCTCGTCATCGATGCAAAAGACAAGTTCTGCACGGGGATTATCATGGGATCGACGCGCGAGATTTCCGTCGATACCCGCGTCGTTATGATTAATGGTTATTAAAGTCGCTCGCTTTGTGGGCATTTGCCCACTGCAGCTCGCATTGCTCGCCTATGTGCTCGCCCTTTCGGGCTGCGCGCATACGGCGAGCTTTTTTTTTGATTTTTGCCGCCGGAACGCACTTTTTGTCAAAATCACCGTGATTTTTGCTGCCGGAACGTACTTTTTGTCAAAATCACCATGATTTTGACAGCCGGAACGTACTTTTTGTCAAAATCACCATGATTTTACCAGCCGGAACGCACCTTCTGCGAAAATTACTATGAGACTGACAGGCTGAACAAAAAGCTGTAAAAATTATGTTGATTCTTCGAAAGCGAACTTAAAAGAATGAAGAATCATTAAAAAAATAGTTTTATTTTTTGCCAAGATGCCTATAATACAATTGTCCCTCAAGACAGGATGCTTCTATTTGGACTTCATACCCGTTTTTTATCTCAACCACAGGAGGAATCCCATGAGAAAGATCAAGAATTCTCTGCGCGTGACAGAACTGGATACAGTTGTTGCCAACATCATTCGTCAATATGAGGCGGATGCCAGACTTGGTGAAGATGATTTTTTAAAGGCGACCATGGCGGATATCAAGGTGCTTTCGGGGAAGTTGACCGAAGCCATCAAACGGGACCGCGCTTATGTCAATCTGACCGAAGCCGACACTGTCCGCGACAATGCCATACGTGATTTGGGCACGCTGATCGATGGGTATGCGGCAATTCCGCCTGTGCCATACCTCGACAAAAAGGAGGCTGCCTATACGCTCAAATCGTATTATGGCAAGTATGGCAGGCGCATTGCCGATGAGCCGTTCGCCGTCGAATCGTCGCTCATCGAAAGTTTGCTGATGGATTTTAGCGTTTCCGAAGCACAACCGGCCATTGCTGCTTTGCCCGGTGTCGCCGAATTGCTCGCTATTTTGCGTTCAGCCCAGGATGATTTTAATGCGGCAAGCGACAGGCAGACCGAAATTGCTGCCGCCGACAAACCGCCTTCGGCGACGATGCTGCGAAGAGATCTGGTGCGCGACATCAATGAAAAGCTTATCCCATATCTGAACACGATGATGATGGTCAGACCGGAGGTGTTCGATCCGTTTGCCAGAATCGTCGAAGTCGAAATCGACCGCGCCAATAGTTAGTGACTGTGGGGCTTGGAACAAAGCATGCCCACGCTGCTCACATAGCCCCCTGATTGTTACTACTCAACCGCCAGCCTTGTATGTTTTAACAAACGGATT
>DGWW01000097.1 GCA_002395385.1 Myxococcales bacterium UBA4248 | reverse complement strand
CCATTGTCGTAGTAATTGACTGCCATCTGGTAATCGGTATCCACCTGCTTTTCTTGTTCGGTTTTCTTTTGAGTTCCGGCACAGGCAGAAAGCAGGATGAGAACGAATGCAGCGATTAGGATGAGAAATGATTTGTTCATAGGATGTGATGAATTCGCAATTAGCAATTAGCAATTAGCAATTAGCAATTAGCAATTAGCAATTAGCAATTAGCAATTAGCAATTAGCAATTAGCAATTAGCAATGGGGGCATTCTCGATTTTATTTCTAAAGAATGAAGTTTTTTAGCTTTAGAGAGAGTTTGGGGACTTGCATCCCAATTACGAATTACGAATTACGAATTACGAATTATGAACGTCATCCACCTTTATCTTTAGAAACACACTTTAGTTTTGCATCCCAATTACGAATTACGAATTACGAATTCGGAACGTCATCCACCTTTATCTTTAGAAACACACTTTAGTTTTGCATCCCAATTACGAATTACGAATTACGAATTACGAATTAAAAACTATTTATCTCTTTGCACAACGACCGTATTGCGCATGCGATCGATGCGCGCTTGAGCTTCTGCCAGCCGGGTGGCTTCTTCCTCTTCATTGACGCGCCATTCGATGACTGTGCCTTCGTGTATGTCTTCGAGCGGGAAAACTTCACGCGGGAGTTCGAGAATGCCTGCGTCGGTCTCGATCGAAACCATCGTTTCATCCATGCGTTCAATCACGATATAACCGGATGTTTCCGTCTGTGGATAGGCGTTGGCAAAATCCATGTCCGCGGGCGTTCCGGCTGTAATCATCCATACGGCAAACAAATTCATCAGAGTGTGAGACATAAGAGACCTCCCTTTACAGTTGAGTTCATTTGAGACAACCACTTGTCTTTCACTCTTAATAATGCCAGTCAAAATCCAATTGTTACACTTGGAGTGTCGATTTTTTTTATATGCTTATAGAAGCAAGTTTGGCATTCTTGGATGAGACGTTTCATGAATTGTGATGCTTGTTCATGAATGTCAGGATGTGTCTTTATATTGCTTTAAAAAAGGATGATTTATGGACGAACAACAGCCCAAATCCACCTGGCGATTTCCAAAAACATTTTGGTTCGCCAATTCTATGGAACTATGTGAGCGTGCAGCTTACTATGGCTTTTTTATTCTCATCACGATGTATCTTTCGACGGTCGTAGGTTTTAGCGACATCGAGGCAGGCATTATTTCGGGTATTTTTTCGGGTGCCCTCTATTTACTGCCGCCATTTATGGGGATCATTGCAGACCGCATCGGTTTTCGTCGTGCCATGATACTTGCGTTTTCGTTGCTTACCTGCGGTTATGCATTGCTTGGGGTTTCGCACAATAAAATAACGGTATGCATTTTCCTGGTGATTCTCGTCCTGGGTTCGGCGTTCATTAAGCCCCTCATTACGGGGACGGTGGCCAAGACGACGGACGAAACCAACCGGGCACGCGGATTTTCGCTATTCTATTGGACGGTCAATATCGGCGCATTTCTGGGAAAAACTTTTGTACCCTTTATCCGACAGCAAATTGGGCTCGAATACGTCAATTTCTTTTCGGCCGGTGTCTGTCTTTTGGCGCTCGTCATTGCACTTTTATTCTATCACCCGGAAGCTTTTTCGAAAGAACAGAAAACCTTTAAGGAATTGTTCATAAGCTTAGGCAAGATATTGATCAATGTGCGATTAATGGCATTGATCATTATTATTGCTGGATTCTGGACAGTCCAGCAGCAGCTCTATGCCACCATGCCCAAGTACGTCATTCGTACTGTCGGCGAAAGTGCTCGCCCGGAATGGATCGCCAACGTCAACCCGTTGGTCGTCGTCATTGCCGTCATTTTTGTCACGCAATGGATGAAGAAACGCAAAGCACTGACATCGATGACTTTGGGCATGTTCATTATGCCATTGTCCGCTTTTGCCATGAGTCTGGGGCCGTGGCTTCGCGATGGATTTGGCGATTCCATTTTAGGGCTGCATCCATTTACGTTTATGCTCGTGGTGGGCATTGCCTTGCAGGGCTTGGCCGAATGCTTTATTTCGCCGCGCTTTTTGGAATATTTCTCGCTACAGGCACCCAAGGGCGAAGAAGGCGTTTATTTGGGATTTTCGCATTTGCATTCGTTTTTCTCGGCCATACTCGGGTTCTTTATCAGTGGATTTTTGCTCGAAAAATATTGTCCTGCGCGGGAATCGCTACCACCGGGACTGAGTGAGTCCGAAATTGCCGCCTATTACACCAATGCCCATCACATCTGGTATTACTTTGTGGCAATTGCAGCCGTGGCTGGCGTGGCATTGCTCATTTATGCGGCGATTTGCAATGCGATCGACAAGAATAAAAAGGAACAGCCCGAAGGATCTGCAGAATTAACCACGAAAGACACGATGGTACCGTCAACAGAAAACGAAGAGAATGACGCAAACGTGACAAAATAATACAAGCGCCGACGTATTGGCCGCAAGCCAATAGTCGGCGCAAAGCCTGCCGTATTGCGCAGCAAAAGGCAGGCGTCCGAAAGTCAAATGTACGAAACCCGTCTGTTTCTAATCACATATGTGCGAATTGACGCCGCCGACAAATTCATATTCCCCTTTTGCAAAACTCGCTAAAATAAAGGGATAACCGATATCGGCGGTATAAGCGATTTCGGGCGAATCGCACCATGTCACGTTGTATTCGACTTTGTTGTTGCAGGCACTTTCGATGGCCATGCCATAGCCACTGGTGGGTTGTGAACCGCCTTCGAACGCAACGAGTATGTTCGTATTAAAGTCGAAATCCTTATATTTTTCGGGATAGCCGTCGAAATCGTAATGGACGGAGTTGTCTTTGCCGTCAGTCCATTCGCCGAGATGTGCGGCGCGCAGGCTATCCAGATATTCTTCGAACGATTTCATGTCCTTGAACACATGCGCACTCTGTTGGTTCCAATTGTGATCGCCAGTGCCAAGCAGGTTGATCTTTTCGAGAACCTTGAAAGGGATTTCATTGTCACATGCAGGCTTGGCTGGCGCTGGTTTATCGGGTGAAGTCAGTTCCTGGATGTCTTCTTTTTGATCGGGGAGCTGACCGGGAAGGATGGAACCGTTGTTGCTACAGGCGAGTCCTTTCGAACTGATTTTGACTTGAACGTCGCCCTTTGCCATGCGTGCAATCATCATCGGGTAGGCCATGTCATTGGTCATTGGATGACCCTCGCACCAGGTGCTCGCAACTTCGAACTGGTCGTCACAGGCATTTAGGACGCGCAGATGAATCGAACCAGACCCGACTTCCATGTCGACGAGGACCAGATTATCTTTGGTAAAATCGACTTTGTTCGAAAGGGATTTTAATTTTGCAGACCAGTTGTCGAAATCAAAGCCCTCCCATGTGACATATTGTTTTTTGCTGTCGATATATTTTTTGTAGGATTCGGCATCTTTAAAAATTTGATAGGTACCGTGGTTGCCCTGAGGGCCAAGACCGGCATTGTCATTGAAGAGAATGGTATAATCGAGGTCTTTGGTGCATTCGGTTTTTGAGGTATTATCGACGACACCCATGAGTTCGAGAATATATATTTTGTTTTTATTCTTTTGTATAAATTCGGTATAAGCACAGGCATCGAGATTAAAAGTAAAACCATATTCTGTGGCTTTGAATGCCTCGATTTCTTCATCGCTGAGCAGTCCCGGATTATCGGCAACAAACGCATCGACGGCTTTGGCATGTGATTCGTGCTTCTTTTGATAGAATTCCTTATTTTTTGCACTATTGGGATTGCCGGGGTCTGGGAGGGCAAGCAGAGGATAGTCATCGCGAAGTTCGCAGATCAAAACGAGCGTTTTATTGTCACAGCCATCCTTGAGGGCTTCTTCAATTTTATTGTCGATCATCGGCGATTGAGCGAGTTCGTGCACGGTATCTGCGGGAAGCGGATCACCAGTGGCTTCGACCGTACCTGTACAGGTTTCTTCGCTGGATTGGTCGTATTCACAGGTGATTTTGACCGTACCATGATTTGGAATCTCGAACGTCTGCTCTGTTTTGGTCTGGGCCTGTTGATGTGAAATGGGATCGTCGGCTTTTTTGTTGGACGATTCGCTGCATCCGAAAAACATGAGCGTCGATATGGCTATAAACATCATTTTTTTCATGACTTGCTCCTTGAATAGAAAAATTGTATCCCACAAAGGATACTTTTTTGCACAAATAGGATTATAGCAGACGTAGTAGGTCGATCAAGTTTGAATTGTTTTTTTTTGTATCATATTGTAGCTGTTTGAGAGTAGATGGATGACTCGTTTTTCAAGTTTCTGCTTCAGTCAATGCCTCAGGCGATGCCAGACATCCCTTCTTCGCAGAGACACTTAATCGAATCGACCTGAGTAGGGGCTTTCGTGCCATGATTCATCTTCATGGCAGTCGTCACGTATGATGTGCCCCATGGAGCGGTATTCGTGGACAGCAGCATCCCACAACATATCATGTGTGATAGGACTATGTATTGAAGCCGCACGGATGGATGCTCTAAAGATGGCATTTTTTATATGACCGCCGCTCATCTCAAAATGGTGTGCAATCGCGTGAAGGTCTATATCATCAGCGCGTGGTGCATCTTTGGGAATGAGTCGTTCCCAAAGCTCGACTCTTTGCATGGGATCGGGCATTGGAAATTCAATTTTAAATTGGATACGTCTTGCAAGGGCTTCGTCAAGTCCACCTCCAAAATTGGTCGTCAATATGGAAACACCGCGGTAGGCTTCGAGACGTTGCAAAAGATAATTGACTTCGAGATTGGCATAACGATCGTTTGAGCTTTTGACGTCTGTACGTTTGGCAAACAGGGAGTCAGCCTCATCAAAGAGGAGCATCGCTTGCGAGTATTCAGCTTCGTCGAAGATTTGAGAGAGCTTCTTTTCTGTTTCACCAATATATTTATCGACGATGCGCGATAAATCGACGACATAGAGTGCACGTCCAAGTTCATGGGCCAGAACGAGTGCGGTCAGCGTTTTGCCTGTTCCGGGAACTCCGGAGAGTAGTACACTGAGTCCCGCACCAGACACATTATATTTTGCAAATCCCCATTGCTGCATGACCATATCGCTATAGCGAGCATAGTTAAGTATTTCATCGAGAATTTTTCGCGTTTCATCCGAGAGAACAATATCTTTGAGGAAAAGGGATGTGCTTCGTAAGGTTGCAAGGCCTTCGAGCCTCTGTCCGCGCGTTTTGTTGAGGGTATCTGTTAGATTTTCTGGTGTAAGTACGGTAGAAGAATTGGCAAGGCTAAAGCGTGTAAGGGTATTTTCGATCGTATCCTGTATTTCTCGCGCACTTAGACAATAGCCTTGTGCCATTATTTCGGCTGTTTGTTTTGCTTGTTTTTTGGGCAATAACGTCTTGAGACAGTCGAACCATAGGGCCGGTTGTTCATCGCGTCCGGGTTGTGGATATACAATTTCGCTCAATTCACCGAAGATCTGGCGTGATAGAGTTGTCTGTCTTTGAAGTCGTACTGCAATTTTAAGTAAATCTTCGGATTCGAAGTAATGTCGGATGCGATCTGCATGAAGTTCCAGCCATTCCCGGGTATCAGAGGGTAAATCCTGGGCATCGACCCATAGCACTGCATTTCGAATTAAAGCTTCGCGAATGATGTCAGCAAACAATTCATGAATGTTTTTTTGGTTTTGCTGTATTTCTTTGTGCAGTGCTTTAAAACTGAGGCAAAGTGTGTCATATCCGAGGGACTGTGCAATTTGAATCACTGTTTTTTCACGCCCCATGCCATTGTATCCGAGTATGCACATTCGGCAGTTATCGGATTTTAGGTGTTGGCAGATGGCCTTTTCAATCGCAGAATGCGGTGTATATTCGCACTGATTTTTATATATCAATCTGCATGCGCTTGGAACATAGGCATTTGTATTACCCAGAAAGTACGCGAGAATGCTCTTGGGAACTGCCAACCGTGCATAGATGTCAGGGGTTTGTGTATCCCATCCGGGCAATGGTTTTAGGATTATCAAACCATAACGCAGTAGAGGACTTTGGGGTTGTAGGCATTGATAAATATCTTCTAGGGTATGTGCGGAGAAATCGAGCAGTTTTAAAAAGAAACCTGCTGAAGGTATTTCATTGGGGGAAGAACCTGTAACATATTGCCATGCCCGCGTGTAACGTTCATCAAATTGTATAAGCGCAGCAGATATAAGAATATAGGTTTCTAAATCATTTAATATAAATCGATCTTTAATTGCATCAATATATAAAATACTTTGTGCGTTGGACTTGGTTTCATACGTTTTTTCCGTTCTGAGGCGAATATGTTCAGAAAAAAGCTGAACCATTTGTTCGCAGCGTTCCTGTGGTGGAAGATTTTTATTTTTAAGCCAGTCAATACCTTGTTTGGATGATTCACCGCTTAGAGTATGGATGAGTTCGGCGAGTGCAACGGATTTGGGTGAATAGCCACCGGCATCATTGACAATTGTTTCGACGTGTCGATGAATATATCGTAGACATAATGCGACGAAAAGTGCGCCATAGTAATGTAAAACTTCGTGAGGTGATTCAAATGCAGTGACTGGTAGCGGAAACTCGTTTGTTTCGTCAGGCATGGTTATCCTTTGGTCAAAACAAAAAGAGGCACACGCGAATGATTGTGCCTCAAGATATAATATTTATTCGGCTTGGGATGTCGCAGGTGTACATTGTAGTTGAAAATTCTGTTTATCATCTACGGTCATGGTACACTTTTCGAGAACTGGGGCCATGGTGCCGGAACTGACGCGGCGGTAAAACTCGAGACTTAAACCTGCAGTGCTTTCTGTCCACAAGGGCGCCAGCTTTTTGTCTTCGGCTTTGGTAATATAATGATTATTGCCCAAAGCAAGCAGGAGCATGGTGTTGACGCGCCGATCTAACTTCATTGCATCGGCATTGGGGCGAACTGCCGCAGAAAACTGTTTAAAAAGCTCTGCATTGGGCAGTTTAACCATTGGATTCGGTTCGTCGACGGAAACTGCGAGCCAGTAAGATGACCCATTGGCATCGAGCGTTTGAGCATCGGGAGGTGTTTCGATCTGTACAAAAGCCAGATTGCCGAATTTGAAACGCAAATAAACTTTTTGCGCAGGGGTAAGCGTTTTTTTGACAGCGTTTAAAACCTTTTTCCCATCAGGTTTGTCATCAAAGATGAATTCATGCGCAGTGACGTTTTGCCAAACGACTTGTGATTGCGTTTCCTGCGCCTGGACAGGTGATGCTGTCGGCTGTGAAGAACAGGCACCCACGAGAGATGCCAGCCCAATCACGATTTTTTTTAAATTCATGATTTCCCTCTTTGGTTATTGTCCAAGGGGCTCGTCAGACTGTTTGGCATTTTCGACTGGCGGATCCTGGTGTAGCCCCATGCGCTCGAACCAGTCCTGAACATCTGAGGGGATTCCTTTGTATTTGGTCTCAGCATCTGTTTCGCCTTCGTGCAGTTGGCGCTGCATCTTCGAGACGTGATAGCAGGAGTAGGTTTCGGCAAAATCTTCTTCTGGGCATCGGAACTGATATCGGCTAATCTTATTTCCATACCAGTTCTTTAGGCTTACCTGCCAAATCTGGCGTCCATCATAACCTTCAAAGGTTACCTTGTCCATGTAAGATGGCGTGCCATTATTATCAAATTGATAGCATGGTATGCGGCTGCTGCCAATACAGAGTGCCGTTTTAAGAATGTGCTGGTACACAGGCGTTTCGATGAGGTATTCAGCAAGACTGTCGAGTGACCGGAGATCATCTTCTTTTTCTTCAGTTTGAGATTCCTGACCTGTAATCTTATTCCAAAGACCTGAGAAGAAATTGCCAACCGCTTCGGCACCTTTTTTGAGTGTTCTGACAAACTTGAAGCCGAATTCATTTGAAGCCTGAGTTAAAACACTTTCAACAACATCTGTTGTACATTTGCTTTCATGATTAGCAATTAAAAGCTCAGCACCTCTTTTGGCTAGTTTGAGTTCATCTTTCGAGAGTGCCCTGTCCCCGCCATCAGGGACATTAACCATGGGGACAAAAGGATCGACGCTGCAGTCGGCAATAATCTGTTTTACAAATTTTTTGTTATCATCACGTGTACTGGCAATTTCTTTCCACTCATTGAAAGCAAGGAACTCGTCGCTCCAGGCATACTGATGGTTGCCACCATCCACAAGATGACCTAGTTCATGGACAATTGTCGTATCCAGCATGGGATTGTAATAGCAAGCGTCCTGGTCACTCGTGCAATAACCTGCATTCCCTCTTTCTCGGGTATATCTTGCGCTGTTGTAATCCACAACATAACTGTTGTAGTTGTAGTATGCTACACCGCCAGTACGTGGGCTGTCATAGACTGTTGTTCCGTTGGTTACCCTGTCAGTCGTTGTCAGAACCGAATCGACAACGTCAATGTGGGATTGCGGCAAAACAAGGTAACATGCATATAAGCGCTGCAGACCAGGAATGTCCCATGAACGTTCGACCCTTTCGGTTACTTTATTGGGATTGTTCGCATCGACTGTCGTCGTATTCACTTTTTTTGCAAGATTATTGCCCTGTGTACTTCCTGAACCGATGTTGACACCAAAGCGCGTTTCTGCAAAGCGCTCAAGGATAGACGGTGTAGTCACGTTGACATAGAGCATGTCCATGCAGGCACTTTGGGCATCGCCTGCATTCAGGTTCAGTACGCTTTCCATCATGCTGTCGTTTGCACCAAAAGATTTAAGTTCATCTGGCGAGCATGATTGCAAAACAGCCAGTGCGTCTGTGGCAGAATTCGCGGCAAGGGCTTCCGAAAAAAGCTCTTCGTTCGTTTTCGGGGCTTCGGTCTCTTCTGAAGCAACCTCCGGTTGTTTGGTAGGTTCGGCGGGCACTGGAGAGGATTTTAGTGTTTTTGAAGCATTCTCTGGCATGGCTCACTCCTGCAAAAATAATATACTCCCGTTTTATCTTAGCTGTTTTTCATCATGATCGCAAAATAAAAAGCGAGCTGTAGGTGCGGCCAGAATGGGCGCAGCAAAGCGAGCGCGCAGTGCGTATGGCCGATCAGGCCATAGCACGCGCCAGTAAAAAATTAATCCACTGCCTCTTCGAGCATACTTAAAATCGATTCGACGTCAAATGTACCCTGGATTTTGTGGCCATTGAGGAAAAATGTTGGCGTCGATTCGACCTGATTGGTGAGGCCTTCTTTTTTGGAGGTCACGACGATATTTCGGGTCGCGGCATCCTGAGATAATGTGCCGAATTTTTCGAGGTCCATGCCGAGTTCGATGGCCCATTTGGCGAGGTTCTCGTTGGAGTATTGATCGAAGTTTTTGTAGACTTTGAGCAGGAATGGCCATGCCTGTCCCATTTGTGCGGCGGCTTCGATGCCGAGTGCGGCAGGCGTGGAATTGTCGTGTGATTTGATGGGGAACAGGCGCATGTTGATGGCGACTTTTTCCTTGAGCGGCGATTTTTCGAGTGCTTCGATGAGTGCGGGGACATGGCGCGAACAGTAGGGGCAGCGGCCGCACAGATAGATCGAAAGCACCGTTTTTGCATTTGGATTGCCCCAGAGATGTTCGGGGCGTTTTTCGATTTTGGCGGGCGGTGTGAGCTGGCCCATGCTCATGGCTCGCTGATCGAGGATATGTTTGATATCCTTGGCGGATTTGCCTGCTGCGGCCAGGCGGCAGGTCTCATTGGCCAATAACTTGGGCAGTTTGCACGAGGGGGACGATTTGAGGCATGCTGCAATGGTCTCGTCGCAGCACGCGTAAGGATAGGCCGTCGTCATGACATCCTGTGCCACGGCTTTGGCATCGCCGGTGAGCGCGTCGCAGGCGGGCGTCTGGGCATAGGCTTGTACACACCAGAGCAGGGAAATTGCTGTTAATAATAAGGTATGGAGTTTCATGGGAATGTCAATTTTAATGCATAATTCGTAATGCGTAATGCGTAATTGGGATGCAAAATTAAAGGTGAAGTCTGAAGCTAAAGATGTAACAAAACTGTTTGTCAATGAGCTTTTTTACAAACGGATTTGCTCAGGCCTAACGGCCTTCGCGTTTAGCAAATGTGAGCAACGTTAGTTGCGAACAAATCCGTTTGTTAAAACATTTCTGAATTAACAGTTTTCCTTCTCTCAAGCCACCCGGTCGACGCCCAGAGGCTTTTTGTCAAAGATAACGACATAAATGGCAAGAATCAACCATGCCGAGTCGCGAAGCATCGTGAGGCCCGATATTGGATCGGAGGCTGCTGCCGCATTGGAGGCAAAACATCCGCACGAAATGCTGAGATCATGGGCAAGTGCATACGATAGCGCAATCATAAACATGATCATCATACCGCAGACCATGAGTGCAGCAGCACGAGCTTTTGTACCCGTGATGAGCATGATCCCCGTACCCAGTTCAACGTAAGGGAGAACAATGGCCAATGGATTGATAAAAATGAGTGGAAGCATCTGATAGGTCGCGATATCGATGGCAAAACTGGTGGGATCGGCGAGTTTGTGAAGACATGCCGAAATAAAAACCCATGCCAGATAAAAACGGACGAGCAGTGCAATGATGCTGTGTGCGGGGTGATTGATAAATCGATTTAATCGGGAATTCTGCTCTGCCATTATTTGCCCCCTTTAAGTGCTTCGGCACCGCCTTCGACGACAAATACATTTTTGATGCCATTGCCAGCAATTTCGCGTCCGAGTTCATATCCCGTCGTGCCCTGGCTGCCGTCACCGTCGCCATAGACGACGAGGCGTGCTTTGCCACTCTGTGCAATGTTCATCGTGATATTTTTGAGTTCTTCGGGGGGGATGGGGTCGAGATAATCGTAGGTAATACAGATGGCGCCTTCGACATGCCATGCATCGAATTCTTCCTGTGTACGGGCATCGATGAGGAATGTACTATCGGCGTGGATTTGAGCGTCTGTGGGCGACATCATTTCGACCGTGCCGAGCGTCTCGGGGCATGGGACGAAAATGTCGTAGGGTTTGTCGGCGATGAACGGGAGTCCGTCAGGGCGTACCGCGTTGACGAACAGGCCAATGCACGCAAGGATGGCAGTCGCGATGACTGCATCGCGAAGGATTTTGAGGTAGATTTTCATAATTCGGAATTCGGAATGCGGAATTTGGGATGCAAAACTAAAGGGAAATTCTGAATCTATGGGTGAAGAACGTTCATAATTCGGAATTCGGAATGCGGAATTGGGGATGCAATACTCAAGGGCGACTCTGAAGCTAAAAATACTCCATTCTTTAGGAATAAACTTGAGAATGCCTCCATTGCTAACTGCTAACTGCTA